>NZ_CAWNQH010000098.1:4639-10111 GCF_963876495.1 Xenorhabdus sp. KJ12.1 | reverse complement strand
GCAAGCGACCGCCGTTAACCGGAGCTGGCAATACGACCGATCCCATAATGTGCGGGTGATTGACGACAGCCGCTGGGGGCAAACGCGCTACCGTTACAATACTAATGACCAGATATTGCATACCCTGTTCGAGGGCGCGCGTCCGCATGAAGAGCGATTCAGTTATGATGCCAACGGTAACCTGAGCCAACATTTGCCGACTGATGCTCGGGGGGCAATGGAGCAGCTCAACCAACGGCAACAAGCCGGGCGTGTTGTGCAGCAAGGAAATATCCGTTATCGCTATGATGACAATGGTCGTCTGGTGGAAAAAACCGAACAGCGCGATGGCTTCCGTCCACAAATCTGGCGCTATCGCTGGGATACCCAGAATCAGCTCACCCACTGTGAAACCCCGGATGGCTCGCGTTGGCAATATAAATATGATCCTTTTGGCAGACGACTCCAAAAACTGAGAATTCACGATGGAAAACTGGCAGCGACTAATTTACAGTTATGGTTGGCAGGCAAACCGGATTTAGAACCGAAAGCCGATGCCACTATGGGGAAAAATTACCTGTGGAGTGGCGATCAGCTTATAGAAGAAACACCAATTTACGCCGATGGTACGCCAGCTGAAAGTCAACATATCCGTTGGTTATATGAGCCGGGTTCCCTCACGCCATCGGCACGTTTTGAGCTGGGTAAGCTACACTATGTGGTGAGTGACCATCAGGGAACGCCCCGGGAGATGCTCAACGAGGCAGGCCAGCTTATCTGGGCACAGCGGCTGAGAACTTGGGGGCAGACAGATCGTTCTCAGGTAATTGCGTCCAATGATGCAGACTATCATGTTGACTGCAATTTTAGGTTTATGGGCCAGTACGAGGATGAGGAATCCGGGCTTTACTACAACAGGTATCGGTATTACTCACCGAAGACTGGACAATATATTTCACCCGATCCTATTGGATTATATGGGGGTGAAAATCCGTATGGATATGTTCACAACCCGACAGGATGGGTAGATCCTCTAGGATTGGCAGAATGTCCTCTTATTGAGCGAATCATTAATGATGCAAATAAGGTTGCGTCCCCAGATGGGCATATAACACCTAAACAAGCAGAAATATTGAGAGGTAATTCACCTGTTATTCAAAGACGTAGTGCTGCTCAAAATAGATTTGTAAGAAAAGAATTCGAGAAGACACAAAAGTATTTAATGAAGCAATGGGAGTCTAATACAGGCAGAAAATGGCCTACTGGAGCAACCCCTCACCATATAATTCCATTAGAAAGTGGTGGAGCCAATAAATGGTGGAATTTAATGCCGACTTATGGAAAATTACCTAATCATTCACTTCCCGGAATACCTGGCCCACATGCTGCAGGAGGAGTCCTCCGCACTACGATTCAACAAGGAAGAAAAGCTCTTCCACCGGGAACTATAACTGACTTGAGATTGTAACATGATTGATATTAACGTAGAGTTAGAAAAAATTGTGAAAGCGAATTTTTTCGCTAATATGGGATTATTTGATCTTCATGATGAAAATGTGATTCTTATTGAGAATGTCGAAAAAGTATTTATAAATCCTTCTGATTTTGAATTTAAAGGATATTATAAAAACACTGAATGGCTTCCAACGTCACCAACTCAAGAAGATCCATTCTATAAGAAGCAAGACAGCACTAAAAATCTTCTAGAAATTAGGATGAAAATAAATAAAGCAGTGATGAATGCAACTAAAGAGATAGATAAAAGTAAATTTATATCTAAGCCACATGATTTTCATCAAGCAGCAAGGAATGCTATATGCTACGCGTTTAGGCAATACGTAACTGAAAATTTTTTTAATCTTGGTAATAAATGGGAAAGCATAGTAAATATATATTATGCAGGACATTGGCCAGTTGGGATTTCTAAAGAAAAAGTCATAGTAATTTAATATGAAAGCCGGAAAGATCTATGTGATCTTCCGGCTAATTATCATAATGTTACATTATAATCCCCCATCAATTC
Organism: Xenorhabdus sp. KJ12.1; assembly: GCF_963876495.1. Taxonomy (NCBI): domain Bacteria; kingdom Pseudomonadati; phylum Pseudomonadota; class Gammaproteobacteria; order Enterobacterales; family Morganellaceae; genus Xenorhabdus; species Xenorhabdus sp. KJ12.1. Next base: position 8,109 of record NZ_CAWNQH010000098.1, on the reverse strand, counting down.
CCGCATCTTTAACATAATCTAATTGAGCTGTCTGATTAGCATTGGTAGGGATAAAGATGCCTTCCAAGCTGCAATTGAATTGGCGAAAAACTTATGATGAAAATTGAATTTTTATATTCTGAATTAATTGAATTTTTAAAAATGCACTCGTTATTTAAGGGGAGTATAGATGAACGAATTCAACTCCTTATTGAAGCAGGAGAAATAGAAGAAGATCTACCATCGGAAGCAATAAAACAAAAATACAATGATGTTATACTTAATAATGTTAATTATTCAAAATTACTAAAAAATAGTTTTTTTGAAAAAATAATAAAAGACATAACTGGAAACGAAATATCTATTATAGGTCGAGATGATTACTTAATTAGTGGTATCCATTGCCCAGCCTGTAATTATATTGTCTTTGAAAATAAAGAAGATTCATTCTATGAAATCTGTCCTGTTTGTATGTGGCAAAATGATGGCAGCGTCGGTGATGATTATAGCAGTTGTAATCATAGCACCATGAATGAATACACAAAAAAAGATTCCTTTAAACTCAAATTAATTACAGGTAATGAAAAATATATGAAATTTTGCAATAAATAACCGGAGATAAATTACACTTTAAAGTGTTTCCAATAAAGCTGGAAAGATCTCCATGATTTTCTGGCTTTATTCTCATAGTATATGATGCAAACAAAGTACTATATACCTTTTCATAATAGTGAGAGTATCAGCATGTGGTGTTCCTTACCCCGCGTGTCACGCGGAGTAAGGAATACTCCTATCATTTTTAAAAGCTATTTAGGTAAGAAGTATTCACATCCTAGAGAAGTGGCAGTTTTATTCTCTTAGGGAAGGTTAAATATGAAAACAAATTAGATACAACAATAGCAATGGCAATGGCAATGGCAATATAGGTAGCCATAATAGTTCAAATCCGAAAAGGAATGAAAAATGATATGCGTCAATGAAAGAAAAATCAAAATAATAATAAATGGTGAAATGGAAGAAGCTGAATTGCATTTGATTGATTTTCCTGATAGACATTGTTGTTTAAAAATATTTCATAATAACAATCAGTTGGCAGAATCAAATGACACTGATTACTTTTCATGCTTTATAAATTTAAGAAACCAATTAAAAGATGTAGTCTTTCTTTGCAAAGGAGCAAAAATAAATGTATTTCCATCGGCAATGCAGAGGGATATGGGGTTAGGTATAGCAGCTTATGAAACTAAATTAGGTCAGTATGGCTTACCTGAAAATCAGGTTCATATATTTGATTTTGAGGATAAAGATGTTGATGTCACCCCAGAAGAGCTGGCTCAATTTCATTATCAGTGGTTTGAATCACTAGGGAAAAATAATTGATTTATTAGCATAGGTAAGCCGGAAAGAGCCACTCAATCTTCCGGCTTGTTGCTATACATCATGTCATAGAAGTGATATTCGATGTCGAATCAATTTATTAATTCCATTACACTATCAGCAATAAAAAAGTCTTACACAGCTCAGACGGGTATCAGACCAGACTCTGTCATCAACATAATTTTGCCGTAACCGAAAGCAATTTGAACAGGCTTATCCAGCAAACCGGTTTCCGTTAACCAGTCGCCCGCCAGATACAGTTCGCCATTATCACGTACCCAATCAATGCCCTGCTTCGGATCATTTTCCACAGCGTGGAACAGGGTTGCCGGATCATCGTCCGGCTTCGCCAATGTCAATATCAATCCGTTGTGATATTGCTGGATATGAAACAAAGTATTGGGCGTAAATCCCATCTGCTGCATATCATCACCACTTAATACACATTCCGGTTTTTCAGCGTTTTCAGTAGAAAATCCAAGCTCCATAGATTCCTTCTTTGTTGATTCATAAAATAAAATGCGAGCGGCTTCGCAAAAGAAAATTTTTGCCATTTTAAGTGCAAAGCACAGATTACGCAGTCGCGTTCAATACTATGTTTTAGTTGATAAAACATAGCATTATGCGTTTATTTCGGCAGCTTTTTATTTAATTTTCCGGGGAATTGCCGTAGCCAGTGTGCCACGGCGATATCATCCCATTCGCCTTCATTCAGGCTTTTTAAGCAGTGCCACAGTTCATGAAAATTTTGGGCCGTGATGATCAGACAACCGGGCATTACTCTGATTTTTAACGGATCATTGATGGAAAACCCGGCTTCCAGCAGCCATTTTCCGCTTAAATTGATGGCAGGGATCGTACGGTTCACCCCATTGGGGCGGTAAACCACTTTCTGATAACGTTCCGGTTGGGAAATTTTGTAAATGCGAGTGCCTGCAGTAGAATGCGTGTCAGCCATAATAACTAATCCTGTAGTTGTTGTGGTTAGCGGTTTTAGCGTGTTTCCAGCACGTTAAAACCGCGTTTAAATTTTCACCGCCACTCTATCCCCCGCCCAAATAACATGCCACTGACAAAAATGACCTTTGCAAAACGGCTCGCAAAATAACGACAGAGAATGTATTCCATTTCTATTGACTATCGGCTCGGAATAGCTGCCTCATGCCGGACATCAAAGAGTAGTAAAACCAACAACCGTATTACCTGCCGCCATTTGGGAAAATGAAAAAGCGAACAAACTTTGCACGATTATTCATAATGTAGTAATGTACCTATATAGTGAATTTAAGTAGGAGCTACAGCCATGACTATTACCACTCTCTCCAGCCGGGAGCTAAATCAGGATGTGACCCGTGCGAAGAAAGCAACCAAAAACGGCCCAGTATTCATCACTGATCGCGGCAAGCCTGCGCATGTGCTGTTGAGCATCGAAGAATACCGGCTGCTGACAAAGCAGCATCGTAACATTGCCGATTCGCTGGCGATGCCGGGCGTTGCGGACATTGAGTTTGAACCCCAGCCCGTGACTATCGGCACCCGTCCGGCTGATTTCTCATGATGTATGTACTCGATACCAATGTCGTGTCCGAGCTACGAAAAATTCGGGCAGGGAAGGCTGATCCGAACGTAGTGGCATGGGCTGAAAATGTTGATGCCACTGCTCTCTTTGTGTCCGCCATCACCATCATGGAATTAGAATTTGGCATTTTATTGATTGAGCGTAGGGACGCCACACAGGGGGCTATACTGCGGGCGTGGCTGGAGCAACATGTCTTACCGGAGTTCTCTGAACGAACATTGCCTGTCGATACCGCCGTAGCACAACGCTGCGCTCGGTTGCACGTACCAGACAGATGCAGCGAGCGTGATGCGCTGATTGCAGCAACAGCACTTGTGCATGGTATGACGATAGTCACGCGTAATGTAGCCGATTTTCAAGCCTCAGGAGTAACAATCCTCAATCCGTGGGAATCGAGTCTATAATGGTGGCCAGAAACTATTTGTTAGCGGATTATCGTGTGCGCTGCTGGAGGTCTTTCAGCATGTCATGCAGTCTCTCAATGGCCTGCGCATTTTCCGCAGCGGATTGCTTGTAACGCGCATCGACTCTGGCC
>NZ_CAWNQH010000098.1:0-4539 GCF_963876495.1 Xenorhabdus sp. KJ12.1 | reverse complement strand
GGCCAGAGTCGATGCGCGTTACAAGCAATCCGCTGCGGAAAATGCGCAGGCCATTGAGAGACTGCATGACATGCTGAAAGACCTCCAGCAGCGCACACGGTAATCCGCTAACGATAGTTTCCGAGCATCATTATGGGTTCGGTTCCTACAGCAGTATCGCGTAGGTCCATCATGAGAAATCAGCCGGACGGGTGCCGATAGTCACGCGCTGCGGCTCAAACTCCATGTCGGTCATACCCGGCACCACCAGCACATCGGCAATGTTGCGATGCGGCTTGCTGCGATCGGTGATAAATACGGGGTCGTTCTTAGCCGCTTTCTTTGCGCAGGTCACATCCTGATTAATCTTACGGCTGGCTAGGGTTGTGATGTTCATAGCTACGCCTCCTGCTTGAATGAGTGATGTCGTGATGCTACCACAAAAGCAGTATCAGTATTTCGTTCGCTAAATAGCGGCGGGTAATATGGCTGTTGGTTTTACCACTCTTTGATGCCCGGTATGAGGCAGCTATTCCGAGCCGATAGTCAATAGAAATGGCATACATTCGCTGCCGTTATTTTGCGAGCTGCTTTGCAAAGGTCATTTTTGTCAGTGGCGTGTTATTTGGGCGGGGGATAGAGTGGCGGTAAAAATTTCGACGCGGCTTTACCGTGCTACCAACACGATAAAACCGCTAACCACAACAACTAAGGAAGTAGTTATTATGGCTGACACGCATTCTACTGCAGGCACTCGCATTTACAAAATTTCCCAACCGGAACGTTATCAGAAAGTGGTTTATCGCCCCAATGGGGTGAACCGCACGACTCCTGCCATCAATTTAAGTGGAAAATGGCTGCTGGAAGCCGGGTTTTCCATCAATGATCCGTTAAAAATCAGAGTGATGCCCGGTTGCCTGATCATCACAGCCCAAAATTTTCATGAACTGTGGCACTGCTTAAAAAGCCTGAATGAAGGCGAATGGGATGATATCGCCGTGGCACACTGGCTACGGCAATTCCCTGGCAAATTAAATAAAAGGCTGCCGAAATAAGCGCATAATGCTATGTTTTATCAATTAAAACATAATATTGAACGCGGCTGCGTAAGCTGTGCTTTGCACTTAAAATGGCAAAAATTTTCTTTTGCGAAGCCGCTCGCATTTTATTTTATGAATCAACAAAGAAGGAATCTATGGAGCTTAGATTTTCTACTGAAAACGCTGAAAAACCGGAATGTGTATTACGTGGTGATGATATGCAGCAGATGGGATTTACGCCCAATACTTTGTTTCATATCCAGCAATATCACAACGGATTGATGTTGACATTGGCGAAGCCGGACGATGATCCGGCAACCCTGTTCCACGCTGTGGAAAATGATCCGAAGCAGGGCATTGATTGGGTGCGTGATAGTGGAGAACTGTATCTGGCGGGCGACTGGTTAACGGAAACCGGTTTACTGGATAAGTCTGTTCAAATTGCTTTCGGTTACGGCAAAATTATGTTGATGACCGAATCTGACCTGCCTGAATCGTGTAAGACATTTTAATTTGCTGATTGTATTGATGTGTTAACTATGGTTGACACATCGTATTGTTTATATACAATAATGATATTCGCTTTAGAGGTGAGCATGATAACCATTGAAAGGAATCAAGATTTTGAAAAATGGTTAAAATCCTTAAAAGACAGGATAGCCAAAGCCAAGATCTTAATCCGAGTTGAAAGAATGGAAGAGGACAATTTTGGTGATGTTGAACCTGTGGGAGGTGGAGTTTCGGAACTCAGAATACATTACGCGCAAGGTTATCGAGTTTACTTTACTAATAAAAATAATAAAATCATATTATTACTCTGTGGCGGAGATAAAAGCAGCCAGCAGGCAGATATAAAAAAAGCCAAACAACTCGCGAAAGAATGGGGATTTTAAAATGAAAACAGCGCCAAAAAAATTCGATGTTGTGGAGTTTTTAGAAACAGAAGAAGATATTCAAGCATACTTAAATGCCGCAATCGAAGAAAACGACACAAAATATTTATTTAAAGCGTTAGGTAACATTGCCAGAATAAAAAATATTAGCCAACTTTCTAAAGAATCAGGAATAAGCCGAGAAGGGATATATAAGGCGTTATCCGGCGAAGGTAATCCATCGTTTAATACCGTATATAAAATATCAAAAGCACTGGGGTTGAAACTGCATTTCACCGGGATTTAATCAACCTTCTCTTTAACATGAATAAGCGCTGTGCTGAAAGAAAAATAGTACCTTTACTGTCTCTATTGATAAATTACATCGTAATGATGTAATTTATCTTTTTGCACAAAGTCATTCAATAAACAAACTGCGAAGTGTGGTTATTATTTTCTTCCTTAATCAACTCTTTCATAATTGAACAGAAACTGAGGTTCTCGGGGACATAAACTATGCTATTATATTCATCAGGTTTCAACTCCATTGAAAACATGTCCTGACCATTTTCCAATAATCGGAGTTTATCCATTTTTTCAAATTGGGAAAAAAGAAGATTATCTGCTGTTTTGATGATCATTTTCTCCACATAGGATTTTCCGTTGGCTGGGCCCTGATAATACATTTCACGTATCGGTTTATATTCTTCGGGTAAATTATCACTCGATGGACTCAATAAATAGCTACGCATTTCTTCTCTTTTTTTTATCATTTTGTCATAAACATATTGATATACCGTTATCATATTTTTCCTTTTTGGTTGCTGACGTGAGTGAGAATGTTAATGCTATAGCATTACACGGGATGTCACAGCATAACAATGTGCCGGAAGATCACGAGGATCTTTCCGGCTTCAAGGCATTTAACTGCTACTAAGGACCATAAAAATGCATTAAGGTATCAAGAACATCCCAATCTTTTTTGGTTAATTCCCTTTTTTCCATATTGTCATATCTGGCACGTATTCCCTTCATTGGAATACCATATTCGTGGTTTCTTGCTGAATTCATCAAGTCATTAATATCACTTTCATGTATTAATGTCCTTTTGAGTAACTGATGAAGCATTTCTTCTGCATCTTCTCGTTTTGGCATTTCCATATTATTTGTCCGGTAAAATTTTAATTGAATCAAAATGAATAGTTCGCCAGTCAGCATGTAACTGCCTTGCTCCACCGGCACCATGTTCTGGGTAAGCAGTTGCAAATGGTTCTAATTTAGTCTTAATTTCATCCCCCTTCCAGTAAGGAACACGAACTTGTGGGACACCTTTTTCATATAATTGTAATGTATCGAAAGTACCTCTAAGCCGTGCGTCACTCCATTCTGGAGCTATTTGAAAACCGTCTCTTGCAGCGCTACCAGTAGGATACTTGTCAAATCCAAAGTAGGTAACAGGTGCGGACTTACTCTCTATAGTTGGATCAACAAATTTGTTAATAGAACCGTCAGCTTCTTGATATTTCATATGACGGTATCCTGTAGACGGCAATGTTGCACTTGGCCCATCTGGCCCAACATAAAAATCAGGTTTACTTGGTTCCCCTTTATTACCTACTCCACCTGTCAGCCCATAAGGGTCTACCCACTTCAATGGATTATGCACGTAAGAGTAAGGATTAAAGCCTCCACGTAATCCAATCGGATCTGCCGAGATGTACTGCGCCGTCTCCGGCGAATAATAGCGATGACGATTATAGTAAAGATTTGATTCTTCATCAAAAAATTGACCTAGGAACCGGAAATTACATCTAAGTTGATAATCCGGATGGTGTGAACCCACCGCCTGAAAATGCTCCGCCTGACCCCATGTTTTCAGCCGCTGTGCCCAGACCAGCACGCCTTGCTCATCCAGCATCTCGCGCACCGTGCCCTGATGGTCACTGACGATATAGTGCAGCCGGCCTTTCTCAAAGCGGGCTGACGGCGTCAGCGTGCCGGGTTCATACAGCCAGCGAACACGCTGATTTTCCGCGGGTGTGCCATCGGCGTAAATCGGCGTTTCCTCAATCAGCTGGTTCGCGCTCCACAGGTAATCCTGTCCCATGATCGCATCGGCTCTCGGTTCTACATCCGGTTTGCTTGCCAGCCAGCGCTGGAGGTTGGCGGCAGTCAGTTTTCCATCATGAATTTTCAGCTTCCGGATTCTTCGGCCAAACGCATCGTAGCGATAATGCCAGCGAGAGCCATCCGGCGTTTCGCAGTGGGTAAGCTGGTTCTGGGTATCCCAACGATAACGCCAGATTTGTGGACGGAAGCCATCACGGTGTTCGGTTTTTTCGACTAAACGACCGTTATCATCATAGCGATAACGGTTATCTCCTTGCTGCACCACGCGTCCAGCTTGCTGGCGCTGGTTAATTTGCGCCACCGCCCCCCGAGCATCAGTCGGCAAATGCTGGCTCAGGTTGCCGTTGGCATCATAGCTGAATTGCTCTTCATGCGGACGCGCACCCTCGAACAGGGTATGCAGTATTTGGTCGTTAGTGTTGTAACGGTAGCGCGTTTGCCCCCAGCGGCTGTCGTCAATCACCCGCACATTATGGGATCGGTCGTATTGCCAGCTCCGGTTAACGGCGGTCGCTTGC
>NZ_CAWNQH010000097.1:0-10539 GCF_963876495.1 Xenorhabdus sp. KJ12.1 | reverse complement strand
TTCTAAATTATACATGCCTGAGGATCTCCACGATTTTGTTTTCTTTAGCAAAAACTTTGATCGTGCCTCAGGCACTTTAGTTCCCTTCTTAAGCGAAGCTCAGGTTAATTAGAAGACAATCAATTAAGCTGAATAATATTTTTCCAATTTTTCCTTACTTAATTGCGGCTGTAAATTAGTGTGCTGATAGGATTGGCTGAATACAACACCAAGTTCATTGTCACTCATATCTACCGCCCATGTTTGCAGTGATGACGCTTTATTTGAAGCGATGATATTATCGTGGATATCGTTACTCGCGGCAGCCATCATCACACTTTCTTTCCCATTTTCTTTATTATCTTCTTTTCCTTGCCAGGGCTTATGAATAACCATTAATTCCTGCACCGCCTCTAAAAAATGAGCCTTGAATGAATGTAACGCATAGCTATAGCGCACAATCGAATCGATGAAATTTTCCGGCTTGTATTCATATTCAAGAAGAATCTGACTTCCCATCGGCTGAGGAATTGGTAATGCTTTTTGCAGATTATCCAACCAATCATGTTCAACAATATAATTCCGGATTAATCCCTGTTCAGCTATTTCACGACCAGCTCCCGGTGACCATCCCATCCGTTTCAATGTCCAGTCTGAAACACCGGCAGAATTAAAAGTAACCGCAGGCTTTCCTGTTGTCAGAGCAGCCATTGATGCCAGCCCTCCCCCCATAGAGTGCCCGGTAAAAATAACATTCTCACCAAATGCTTTTAATGCTGATTTAGCCAAATCTACCGCCTGATTATATTGCGCTTCATTGTATCCAAGCCCCTGACGAATACTCGCCATAAAATCCTTTATTTCGTTTGAGCCGGTAAATGACACAATATATAACCCCTTATTTCGGTAAATCCCAGCCTGAAACCCTGTAGAGCTATCATCCAAGGTATCAGGGTCAATACCCGCTTTAATTAGCTCTTCATCTGATACGCGTACATAGTCACCAATGCCAAAACTATTTCGACGATAAACATCACGGGTGACTTGAGCCAGTGCATAATCAATAGATTTTGAATGTTTTCCTGCAATATCATTAGCTTTTAATTCAGGTGTATCCATAACTCTGTTTTGAGAAGACGTTATCAATGATTGATAGAGCGAATCAGCTTGTTTAGTATTTTCTGAACGGGAAGTTATCGCGGGAGAAAGTTGTTTATTTTTATCCAGAAGTGTACTGCCAGAGGAAATTGACTGAAGAGTTGCCTGATTTCCCTGTAAAGGGATAGCACCTAACTTACTCAATAAACTGATATTTGTCACCAAAGTCATAAAATACTCCTACCGATTTAAGTTAGACATAACAGACTGACCTAGATCATCTATCGGCAGAATGATTAACATTTTTATATCAATTTTAATTTTTATTTAACAATCGAATGTATTCATTTTATATAATCAATGAATTTCAATTTGCATCCAAGTAGTAAGGAAGCACCTTCTGAAGCATAAACAACTATAGTAGTTAGATGTGACTAAAGTGAGTAAATGCAGCCAACGAGGAGAATTACTTAAAAGAGGGGGGAGGTATAAGAACTTCTTAGATGAAAGCTTTCCCTATGCTAAGGGAATCGGTAAGCTTAACCCTATCTGGTAATCTTTTATTTAAAACGGAACTCGCTATGTCCGCTCCCCTTACATGGCATGATGTCATCGGCAATGAAAAAGCACAGCCTTACTTTACTGATACATTGACGTATGTCGCTAACGAACGTAAAGCAGGTAAAACCATTTATCCGCCACAACAGGATGTTTTCAACGCATTCCGCTATACCGAATTAGCTGATGTGAAAGTCGTGATCCTGGGACAAGACCCTTATCACGGCCCGAATCAGGCTCATGGCCTGGCTTTTTCAGTACAGCCGGGAATACCCGCACCACCTTCACTCGTTAATATGTACAAAGAACTGGAATCTGATATTGCAGGATTTCAGCGCCCCAATCACGGCTGCCTGCTTAGCTGGGCAAAACAAGGGGTTTTATTGCTGAATACAGTGTTAACGGTTGAACGGGGTAATGCTCACTCTCATGCAAATCTGGGTTGGGAGACTTTCACAGATAAGGTCATTGCAGCGATCAATGAACATCGGAGTGGTGTTATTTTCCTGCTCTGGGGTGCACATGCCCAGAAAAAAGGCCGAATTATTGATACACAGCGCCATCATGTCCTGAAAGCGCCACATCCTTCTCCTTTATCAGCTCATCGCGGTTTTCTGGGGTGCAAGCACTTCTCACAGGCTAACCAACTACTTGAATCCCAAGGATTGGCATCAATTGACTGGAACCCGGTACTTCCTGAATAGTTATTCCTGCAAAAATGCCGCCTAAAACGGCGGCATTAAATAATGGAAACTGTATTTCTTATTTAGAAACAGCAACCATTGCAGGACGCAGCAGACGCCCATTCAGAGTATAACCTTTCTGCATAACCAACATTACATGATTTGGCTCATGCTGATCAGACTCCATCATAGTCATCGCCTGATGTACTTCCGGATTGAAAGGAACATTGATATCACCAACAACTTCAATACCAAATTTACCCACTGCATCAATAAATGATTTCAGAGTTAATTCAATACCTTCAATCATTGGAACCAAAGTCTCATTGGCCCGATCTGCCGCTTCCAGAGCACGTTCCAGATTATCAATTACTGGCAGAAGCTCATTAGAAAATCTTTCCAGTGCAAATTTATGTGCTTTTTCTACATCCTGCTCAGCACGACGACGAATGTTGTCTACTTCAGCACGAGCACGCAGAATCGCATCACGTTCACGAGACTGAGCCTGTTTCAGCTCTTCTTCCAACTCGGCAACACGCGGGTCAACAATGCTTTCAGTCTCTGGCGCGTCTGCCTTTTCTGCATCCATTTGTTGCTCAAATACATTTTCTGTATTTTCTGAGACTTGCTCGTCAGGTACTTTTTGGTCTTTACTACTCATGAATATCTCCGCGTATTTTGTATTATATTCGCAACTCTCGCTTATTATGGGGATCAAAACGAGGGATTCAAGGGAACACATCATATTGTGAGGGCAAAACCATATGCTGCAGGAAATAACAGCAATGAATAATGAATTCAAATGCATCGGTATTGTCGGGCGTCCACGTCACCCTGAAGCACTGGCTACTCATGAAATGCTTTATTATTGGCTGGTATCTAAAGGTTATTGCGTCATTGTGGACAGACAAGTTGCAAAAGATATTAATTTAAAAGACGCTCAAACCGGAGGATTAACTGAAATCGGCAAAATCGCCGATTTAGTGATCGTAGTTGGCGGTGACGGTAACATGCTGGGAGCTGCCAGAGTCCTGTCCCGTTATGATATTAAAGTTATTGGCATTAACCGCGGTAATTTAGGCTTTCTGACGGATTTAGATCCGGATAACGCCCTACAACAACTTTCTGAGGTTCTCAATGGAGAATATCGGGACGAAAAACGATTTCTACTGGAAGCGCAGGTCACAAAAAAAGGCCAGAAACCGCGGCACAGTACAGCACTGAATGAAGTTGTCCTGCATCCGGGCAAAGTCGCCCATATGATCGATTTTGAGGTTTATATTGATGAACGTTTTGCCTTTTCGCAACGTTCAGATGGCCTCATTATAGCGACCCCAACAGGCTCTACCGCCTATTCTCTGTCAGCCGGCGGGCCAATACTGACACCGAATCTGGATGCTATCGTATTAGTACCGATGTTTCCACATACACTCTCTGCCCGTCCTCTTGTGGTCAGCAGCGAAAGTAGCATTCGTCTAAAATTTTCCCAAAACAGCAATGATTACGAAGTCAGTTGTGACAGCCAGATTGTACTACCGATTCAGGATGGTGAAGAAGTTATCATTAAGCGTAGTGAATATAACCTGCACTTAATCCATCCGAAAGATTATAATTATTTCAATACACTGAGTACCAAGTTAGGCTGGTCAAAAAAAATGTTCTAAAAAAAGATGCTTCCCTACTTTACTGTATAAAAAACCAGTTTATACTGTGCAAAAGAACAGACATGTTTTTATGCACAGGAACATGGACTTATATACAGAAACATTGTTTTAAGTATAGAAAAGGTAGGAGGAGCACGATGTTAGCTCAATTGACCATCAGTAATTTTGCCATTGTTCGCGAACTTGAAATCGATTTTCGCTCAGGAATGACGACCATCACCGGAGAAACCGGAGCAGGTAAATCAATCTCAATTGATGCGCTGGGTTTATGTCTCGGTAATCGTGGAGAAGCGAATATGGTTCGAGCTGGTGCTCCCCGTACTGACATCTGTGCCCGGTTTTCGCTGGCAGATACACCTTCTGCCCGTAAATGGCTAGAAACACACCAGCTTGATGGCAGTTTTGATGATGATAATGAGTGCCTGCTACGGCGTACTATTACCGCAGACGGGCGCTCCCGTGGTTTTATCAATGGTACCGCCGTCCCTCTTTCTCAGCTACGTGAATTAGGTTCACATCTGATTCAGATCCATGGTCAACATGCCCATCAGCTGCTTTTAGAAAACCGCCATCAAAGACATTTGCTGGATACTTACGCCGGTGAATTCACACTAAAAAATGAAATGAAGCAGGCATATCAGCAATGGAGGCAAAGCTGTCAGGCTCTTGCCCAATTCCAGCAGCAGGCTCTTGAGCGCCGTTCACGGCAACAGCTACTGGAATACCACCTGAAAGAACTGAATGAGCTGGCACCCCAATCTGGCGAATATCAGGAACAGGATAGCGAATATAAACGTCTGGCAAACTGCGGTCAGTTTTTGTCTGGCAGTCAGGATATCCTTCAGATTTTAAGTGACAATGATGAACAAAATATCGTTAGTCTGCTAAATTACGCACGAAATGAACTTACTGAACTCGCCAGCATGGATCATAAACTCAGCGGTTTACTGAATATGCTGGAAGAAGCCTCTATTCAAATCAGTGAAGTGAGTGATGAGCTACGTCATTACAGCGATCAACTGGAATTAGACCCTAATCGCCTGTTTGAGCTGGAACAAAAAATCTCACAGCAAATCAGTATCGCCCGTAAACATTATGTTTCTCCCGAAGAGCTACCAGCCTTACATCAACAACTGTTGGAAGAACAGCACCAGCTTTCACAGCAGGAAGATGATTGTGCTCACCTCAGTGAACTCGTCAGCGTACACTATCAACAAGCGCTCAGCGTTGCTGAAAAGCTCCACCAAATTCGCCAGCAATACGCTATCGAATTAAGTCAGCTTATCACCAACAGCATGCATCAACTTTCTATGCCTCACGGCCGATTCACCATTGATGTTATTTTCGAGCCTGAGCATTTAAATCTTGATGGCGCCAGTAAGGTAGAATTTAATGTCACAACTAACCCCGGACAACCTCACCAATCACTGGCAAAAGTGGCTTCAGGTGGTGAACTTTCCCGCATTGCTCTTGCGATTCAAGTGATTACAGCTAAAAAAATGGAAACGCCTGCACTAATCTTTGACGAAGTTGATGTTGGTATCAGTGGCCCGACAGCAATGATCGTAGGGCGGCTTCTCCGGGAATTGGGCGAATCAACTCAGGTTATGTGTGTTACGCATTTACCGCAGGTTGCAGGATGTGGTCATCAGCATTTTTACGTCAGTAAACAAACTGATGGAGAAGAAACAGAAACCCAAATGCAGCTGTTAGATAGAAAAGCTCGGTTGCAGGAGCTTGCCCGGCTTCTCGCAGGCAGTGAAGTGACAAAAAATACGCTGGCTAACGCGAAGGAACTTTTAGCCGCATAACTTACTACAACTTTTTTGTATAATTGAAGTCATATATTTTACCGATTTCAAAATTAAAGCTATAGGCAAATAGCATAGAGGTTTTCAAACTCTATAATGTTTATTATCATCGACAGCCTAACTCCTAAAGGAATGTGATTACTATGCGCTGTAAATTGTTGACTGCCGCAACTATATCTCTAGTTATGCTGACTGCGGGTTGCTCTATGTTTGAGCGAGTTATTTATCGTCCTGATATTAATCAGGGGAATTACCTGACACCGGATGCAGTATCAAAAATCCATAAAGGGATGACTCAACAGCAGGTTACTTACACTTTGGGAACACCTATGCTGACAGATCCGTTTGGTAGCCAGACATGGTATTACATATTCCGTCAGCAGCCCGGGCACGAGAAAGTAAAACAAGAAACATTAACACTCACATTTGATAGTAATGGCGTTTTAACCGATATCAAAAATGAGAAATCTTTGCCGAAAAATGGGTAAGGTTCGAGATTTTATTTACTCGCCAGTGAATTAATTTCTGGCGAGTAAATATCAATCAGATATCTACTGAGTACTATTTTTTGCGCGTTCTGCGCGTTTACGACGCATTTCTTTCGGATCAGCAATAAGAGGACGGTAAATTTCAACTCGATCCCCCTCTTCCAAAGTATCTGCCAATTTAGCCGGACGGCTATAAATGCCAATTTTATTCTTAGCCAAATCAATGTCGCTACGTAACTCTAAAAGCCCCGATGCCATAATTGCCTGTTCGACAGTGGCTCCCTGAGGCAATTTAACATTACGCAGATATTGCCGTTCTGGTAAAGCATAAATGACTTCAATATTGATTTCAGACACTATAAACCTCTCGCGCACGTTGGGTAAAAGCATGAACCATATTACCGGCCAGTTCCTTAAATACTTTACCAAAAGCGAGCTCAATCAACTTATTAGTGAATTCAAAATCGAGATGTAATTCAACCTTACAGGCATCTTCGCTAAGTGGAATGAAGTGCCATCCACCCATGAGTTTGCGGAAGGGACCATCAACCAACTGCATACTGATGCTTTGGTTGTCAGATAACGTATTCCGCGTTATAAACGTCTTACTGATCCCTGCCTTGGAGACATCAACAGAAGCCGTCATTTCATTACCATTACTGCTTATAACGCGGCTGCCGACACACCCCGGCAAAAAATCCGGGTAAGATTTCACATCATTGACCAATTTATACATTTGTTCCACGCTGTATGGAACTAACGCAGAGCGATTAATCTGTGGCATATCATTTCCTGTAAAACATAACAGCGCCGAATAATATCACTTTAATGTGGTTAAATAAAAACCTGATGATCTTTAGCGCAATAAATGTGCGGTTATCGCTAAATATCATGCAGAAGAGATTTCTTTCATTAGCGCTTACAGTATAATACAACGCATTATGACAAAGAAAAAAGCACACAAACCCGGTTCGGCAACAATTGCCATGAATAAGCGAGCTCGCCACGAATTCTTTATTGAAGAAGAATTCGAAGCTGGCTTATCGCTACAAGGTTGGGAAGTCAAATCACTACGCGCTGGCAAGGCAAACATCAGTGAAAGTTACGTTTTGCTTAAAAATGGTGATGCTTATCTTTTTGGTGCCACAATTACGCCATTAAATGTCGCCTCTTCCCATGTGGTCTGTGATCCTACACGGTCACGTAAACTATTACTTAACAAACGCGAACTTGATTCCCTATACGGTCGGATCAATCGTGAAGGTTATACTATCGTCGCCCTTTCCCTTTATTGGAAAAATGCTTGGTGTAAAATCAAAATCGGCGTTGCCAAAGGTAAAAAAGCGCACGATAAACGTTCAGATATTAAAGAACGTGAGTGGAAATTAGACAAAGCGCGAATTATGAAGAATGCTGGGCGTTAACCACTAGCATTATTGCTCAATATTCTGATATACTTGCGTTTAACATACTTGGGGCTGATTCTGGATTCGACGGGATTCGCGAAACCCAAGGTGCATGCCGAGGGGCGGTTGGCCTCGTAAAAAGCCGCAAAACAATAGTCGCAAACGACGAAAACTACGCACTGGCAGCTTAATAACCTGCGCAGAGCCCTCTCTCCCTAGCCTCCGCTCTTAGGACGGGGATCAAGAGAGGTCAAACCTAAAAGAGATCGCGTGGATGCCTTGCCTGGGGTTGAAGCGTTAAACCTAATCAGGCTAGTTTGTTAGTGGCGTGTCTGTCCGCAGCTGGCAAGCGAATGTAAAGATTAGACTAAGCATGTAGTACCGAGGACGTAGGAATTTCGGACGCGGGTTCAACTCCCGCCAGCTCCACCAAATAAAACAAGGGGTTACACGAAAGTGTAGCCCTTTTTGTTTGTCCAGTGGCGGCAAAATGGCGATAGAAATTTTTAGCTAGCCTATTTAAAATAGACTGTGTCAGCTCAGCCGAAGAAGCAATCAAAGTTATCGAAACGGCTCAGGCAATCAGAGTCGTACACGCAGAAGAAGATAACTCACCAAAACAATGAATTTCAGTTTCCCTTCTGCCACAAAGCCGCATCAATCCTGAACTATTGAACATGGCGCGCCTTCCTCCGTGATCCACTTACCCCACGTAAAATATAATTTTCCTTTTAATATCATTGCCTTGATATTTTCTCCGCGATCCGCTTTTGATCCAAAAACTGAAATTCCCTGAAAATCTTTTCACTCCTTTCAGTTTGGGATTTTTCCCACACTGCCAGTTATGGTGCACTCTGGCGATTCCCTTTGTATAGCAAAATCATATTAATATGACATAATACCTGGATTCACATGACAAAGGATAAAATGAGATGGGCTACAGTCTGGATTTTCGAAAGCGAGTATTGGCATACAAAGAAAAGTATTCGTTGACATTCGAACAAACGAGTAACCATTTTGATATTTCTATGCGCACCTTATTTCGGTGGTGTCACAAAATAGAACCTTGTGTGACACGGAATAAGCCGCCCACGAAAATCAGTGATGAGGCGCTTCTCACCGATGTCCAAAATTATCCCGATGATTATCAATGGGAAAGAGCAAAACGCCTGGGTGTTGCGCAATCTGCTATCCACTACGCCTTGAAACGGCTGAAAATAACGGTCAAAAAAAACACTAAGGCACCCCAACGCTGACGCTCAGGCTCGTCAGGCTTTTATCGAACGTATCGGCCACTATGAGCAAGCGGGGAAACCGATTGTTTATCTGGATGAAAGCGGTTTTGCCCAGTCTATGCCCCGCACACACGGCTATTCGGCGAAAGGGCGGCGCTGCTTCGGGACACACGACTGGCAGGCCAAAGGCCGCATCAATGTCATTGGTGCGATCCTCAAAAAGACCTTCGTGACCTTAAGCTTATTTTCGGGAAGCATTAATGCGGATGTCTTTCACGCCTGGACGACACAAGATTTGCTGCCCAAGCTCCCAAGCGGCGCCGTGATTGTCATGGATAATGCCTCATTCCATAAACGGCATGACACGATAAAAACGATAGCAGACCACGGTTGCCTGTTGGAATGGCTACCCCCTTACAGCCCGGATTTGAATCCCATCGAACCGAAATGGGCTGAAGTCAAAGCGATAAGAAGGCGAGAAAGGTGTTCAATTGACGAGCTGTTTATGGAACACGTGAAATATGTCTAATTATTATGATTTAGCTATAGGATTTGAAAACTGAAATAATTTTTTGATCCAAAACGTGCAGGCGGGTGCGGTGTAGTGCGTTTTACGTCAGGTTGACGTTTATTTCGTGGAAATTGTGCAGCGTGAGCGCGACACAATAACGCAGATCCAAATGAACCGTAGTGAGGAGTAAATTAAGGGGTGAATGGTGCTGTGTGCGTTTGGCGGCGTTTTATTGAGGGGATAAAAATAAACCCCGCCGAAGCAGGGTTACTTGACTGAAACAGAAAAATCAATTGGTGAGGTTGATTTCGCCGTTTCTATTTTGGCGAGACGTTTTATTGTTCGTGCAGTGGCGGAGTAAGCCGCCTCGGTCATGAGCCACCTCAGCCATAGCGCGATATCTCAAAGCCAACATCGTAACTCTACGTGTTATCACATCCAATAGCAATCCTTTACATTTGTAAAAAGCACCAGACAGATAAGCCGCTGTTACCCAATCACAGGCGAATACTTCTGTTTCAGCCCATCGGATTTATGGGCGGTGCCTCGGATGGCGCTGGCGTTCTGAGGTGTGCCGGTGTTGTGATGGGTATGGGCAGCGGTCAGTTCCGCCAGTTCTTTCACCACATCCAGTGTGTCTAACATCAACGTCATCACGTTAATTTGCGGGCTGCCCACCCAGACGACAGGTGCGACGATTTCTTGTTTAACGCCCGCAATGCTCTGTTTCAGCAGGCCGATTTTCTCTATCAGTGTTTGGCCCACGTCGATAGTGGCATTTTTCCCCACACTGGCGAGGTAGTGACTGGATGTGGCCAGACTGTAATCCCCTTCCGCCACCTGCTGAACAGCCCCCGCCAGCAGGGTGGATGTGCCTAGTACTACAGCCGTAATGGCTGTGGAATAAGAGGGGTATCCCGGCGCCGATAATGACATTGTTGTGCGCGGTACTGATGTCGTCGTCGCCAGTTTGACCAAAATAAAATCTGTTCGACGGTTTCTCTGGTCTTTTTCATCAGTTTTGACAGCAGGTTACGCAGTTCCGATATGCTCAGGGCTATCAGTCCCTGCGGTGTTTTTTTTCTCCTGTATCCGCAAAACTGCCA
>NZ_CAWNQH010000096.1:0-11011 GCF_963876495.1 Xenorhabdus sp. KJ12.1 | reverse complement strand
TGAAGCGACAATTCAAAAGTATATCAGAGAGCAAGAAAAGTCGGATTTAATCTCGGATAAATTGAGTAGTAAAGAGCATGTAGACCCCTTCAAGGGGTAAGCCAAAAAAGCAAAGACACTTAGCTTGAACGAAGAGAAAGCCGCGTCATTTAGGTGCAGTCGGTAACAAGCCCTTATAGGGCAAGAGCAAACCACCCGTTATACGGGTGGTTATGATTATGAATAAAAAGTGCCAACGTTGGTTATGGTATGCTTGGGAGCCCCGTCTAAAACGTATCATTGCACATGCTTTTGATAGACGAAACAAGAAGACACTGAAAAAGTGATTGAAAGAGCTGCCTAAATTCAAGGTAGCCTTTTGGTGTACTGATCATTACCGAGCCTATAATTTACTGCCTTCAGCCAACCATCTTATTGGAAAATATTTTACTCAACGTATCGAACACGAAAACTTAACCTTACGTAACCGAATTAAGCGTCTGAACCGTAAAACACTCGGTTATTCAAAGTCACCTGAAATGCATGACAAAATCATTGGCACTTTCATTGAACGTGAATATTATGTTTGAGGGTGATCAACGCTTTGAATACATAACCACAATATCTAATCATAGGGATATGGTCGAAAACTTTATCTCAACCCAGTAATCAAGTCTGGGAGAATTTAAATGACTTAATCGCGTTGATATCATAGAAACTATGATAAACAGGATCATTGAGAGGTCTACATTTTATTAACTTTCCTAATAAAACAAGCTCGTTAAGGCAAGATGAGATATAAAAATTATTATTAATTTCTCCTCTCTTTCTGATAAGATTTTTTGCAGCATAGATAAAATCATCCGCTTTTTTAAAATAATAAAGTCCTGCAACAGCCATTCTGCTTATTGCTTTCTTTTCTTCGGCCTGAATTACGCATCCTTGATTATTAACCTTAACAAAAGACCATTTGGGATGAACAGATTCGAAAGTTAATACCCCAGCATCAGCCTTCATTCTACGAAAATCATTAAGTATGTCTTGTAAATTATCATTTATATAATGATCAGCAGAGGTAATAATAAGTTCATTATCAAGAAACATCTCATCGATTGCCATTAAACAGCTACATACTGCTCCTCTTGTCTGTCCTAATAAAGGTATTATCTTACTATTGTTATTTGTGATAGTCTTAATAATCTGCTCCAGTCCGAAATTATTTAATTTCTCAATAGGGACAACGTATATTCTATTACTTTTCTCCTTTAATGTTTCAAAAATTTCTTGCGAGTACTCAAATAGAGTTTTATTTAGAACCTCAGTTAATATTTTAGGATAGATGAGATCACCAGAAATTTCATATAACTCTCTCCCACTCATAGGAATCACAATATTAATCATGGCTGCCACCTTGTGCATTTTCTATTTCATAGATTTTATTCTTAATATTATCATAGGTGACATCATAAACTGTTCTAACCTCCAGCACATGAGCACCACTTGCCTTAGCTGCTCTAACACCGTTTTCGTTATCTTCTACAATCAAGCACTCTTCGGGTATGAGCCCCATTTTATAAATTGAAAGGTTATACATTTCCGGGTCTGGCTTTACCTCATTAACATCTTGATTTGATATGAAAAAATCCAAATAACAGAGTAACTTTGCTTTATCTAGCATAACTTCCACAGAGTCTTTAATTGAATTAGATGCGACAGCTAATTTATAGCCTTCTTGTTTTAATGTGGATAAAGCATACTCATGATGAAACATTGGCCTACAAAACTTATGAACCATATCCATAGTATACTGCTGCTTCATTTCGTTAATAAAATCATGTAAAAGTTTAGACAAACCTTTTTCTCGACTAAACATCATCAGCTTATATTTAGTAGGTAATCCATCATAAACAGTTAAATGCTCATGAGGAGTAATCTCCAAACCAAATAATCCAAGAGATTTGTTAAGAGCTTCATAGTGCCAATCTTTTGCTTCAATGAGTACTCCATCCATATCAAATATAATCGCTCTAATCTTATTATTCATAAAAAGAACTCCGATGCTTTTTCAGGAAAGTCAGTACAAAGAATAACATTTGAAGAATTTAAAATATCTGACTCAAGAAACTTTATCCCCTCCCACTGTTTAATATAATTCAATTTATGCAATTCAGAAGAAACAATACATACTTTCTTACCATCCTCTATTACTTTTTTTATCAATGATTCATTCACCATTGTTTCTTTAAATCCATCAAGCCAAATTCCCTTGGCATATTTATATAGACCATTAATCACCTCATACTTACTCACTCTAATGTACGTATTCATTCCCGCCGATAAGTATCCGAGAGTATCAGGAATAGACATGTCAAATAAAAAATAATTACTAATCTTATAATCGTAAAGGTACTGTTTTATCTTTGATTGCAGACCATCTGATTTAATATTAAAAGCGAGTAAATTTTGTATTCTGTATTTTTTATAGCTCTCTAAAAACACATCAAATCTTAAAGACTCTTTAGTTGCAATATCATGACTGATAACCAAATCCTCATTAAAATCTCTAATATCTATTTCTATTCCATACCCTAGTGAAAATGCTCTTTCGAATGCTATGAGCGTATTTTTTTCACTATCTTTAATCCAATATCCACGATGAGAGATAATAATCATTGTTACTCGCCATTTATTAATTTGTTGTATAAGGTTGTAGCTTCACCTGTTTCACCATGAAATATCAGTTTCCCTCTTTCCATAACAAGGCATGTATCACATACCTCCCTAATCTGCTCAAGGCTATGGCTGACAAAAAAGACAGTCTTACCTTGTTTAATAATTTCCCTGATCTTGTCCAAACATTTTTGTTGAAACTGTATATCTCCCACAGTTAAAGTCTCATCAATTACTAGAATATCAGAATCTAAATGGATACCTATTGAAAATGCCAATCTCATATACATACCAGAAGAGTAGTGTTTTACAGGCTCATCAATGAATTTTTCGACACCAGAAAACCCTATAATACTTTCAATATGAGTTCCTATTTCTTTTCTTGACATTCCTAGAATTGAACCACTTAAGAATATATTCTCAAATCCACTCAATTCATGGTGAAAACCGGTGCCAACCTCTAGCAAACAGGAGATAGAACCATTTACTTCAACTTTTCCCCTATCAGGTGATATAACCCGCGTCAAGATTTTTAATAATGTAGACTTTCCTGCACCATTTCTACCTAAGACACCAACAGATTTTCCTGAATAAATTTCAAAGCTAACATTATCTATAGCACATAATCTTTCAGTCTGAGTAAAATCTTTCCTGGCAAACGAGAGGATGTCTTTAATATCCCTGGATCTTTTTTTATTTATTTCGTAAAATTTACTTACAGAGTTAAATTTTATCATTCGTAATCTGCTATCACTCCATCGTTAGATATAAAATAATATATTCCAGCCAGCATTATCACCACTGCACTAATTAAGCCACACACTAAAGCCTGGATATTTACCCCCCCCGCCCCTAGGATTGCCCATCGTGATAGTTCAATTATCCCTGTAAGAGGATTAACTAAATAATATATTTTATAATTATCAGGAACTATAGATAAAGTGTACACAACCGGAGAAGAAAAAAATAATATTTGATTAAATAAAGGCAACATATGACGAATATCCCTATACTTTAGTTTTAACACAGCCATCACACAACCCACACCACAACCTAGCATAAAAGTTATTAATATGCATGGAATGAGAAAAAAAAATCTTAAAAAGATAAATTCAGTCAGGCATATAACTGACAGCGGAATAAAAACAATAAAAGCAATAAAAAAATCAATTAGAGCCACAAAAACGCTTGCTATACATAGAGACAAACGAGGGAAATATACTTTTGTAATAAGGTGCATGTTATTTATTAGAGCGTCACTAGAAACCATCATACTATTTGAAAACAACCCCCAAAATAAAATACCTGAAATCAGCACATACGCATACGGCGCATTATACTCTGGGGTAGGGATTTTCACTAATAACCCAAAGACGAATATATACAAAATAATATTTATCCCTGGATTTATAATAGCCCAGATAATTCCCAATCCAGTCTGTTTATAACGGACTATAAAATCCCTCCTAATTAATTCATAGATTAGATTACGAGAGTTTATTATTTCTCTAAAATTTGTTTTATTAGACGGAGTTGAAATAAAACCTTTCATAGTAATAATCACCCTCTCTTTACAAAGAGCCGATAAGTCAATCTACGAACAAATCTAAACCTCAGCAGCATATTCCTGATTAAAAAATATATTTTCATAGAAGTTATCATTAATCCTCTTATTCTTTGACCAAGGGAGTATTCGATTGGCTTATGGATGACATATTTCCTATACAAATTAATCCAATCATCTCTTCTATATATACTCAACCTTCCTTTATTGAAGTAATGCTTGCTATGTTTTGGCCAGCAAAAGCCTATTTCTTTAGTATCGAATGGAATAAAGTTATTAACATAGTATATTTCAGATTTAACAATATCACTTGATGTATAATTGAAATTTCCTTCAAAAACATATCTACCACCATTTATCTTTTTAATACATTCCACCCATATATATTGCTCGGGCGAATATCGCATATAGCATATATTTTTCAAACTAATTCTTTTTTCTATTATTTTCGGTTTAGAAAGTGGTATTTCGAATAATTTCAATAGATCAGAGGTAAGACCAGCAAATAATATATCTCCTGGATGGAATAGAAATGGCAGATGACTATGTGGATTTCTAGCGAATAAATTACAATTAATAACATATCTGTCGAATACACAAAATTTAGTCATTCTACTTATAACGTCGACGTTATCCAACTTGTTTTTTCTTAGTATTTCATCTAAAAAATAGATTATTTTTTTATCGTAAAAGTAAGAATCAGTGCGTATTTTTATTGATATTTTTTTTGATGATGATATTAATCCATTGTAGGTTGATACGATCATACGATTTAAGTTTGTTACAAATTTAATACCATCTATATCTTTAGAGATACTACCTATATCTTTATTGAAAATAAAAATGACATCTTCATAATTTTTCATTAAATTAGTTTTTATATTATCTTGCACTTCCCACGTCGATACTATTATCTGAGAACCTTTAAAATTACTTCTAACCAAATCAAGGTTTCCAATAAATTTCTTATCAATCATAATAGATCCTCTTTCGACAATAGGTCCTTGCATTATAATTGAGACATCGCTCTCTGCTATTTTATTCAAAAATTTCATGATAAGGCTTCTAGTTCTAAAGTGAATAAATTCAAAATCTCTTATTTTCTGACCAATCAATAAAAGCAGATATTCCTTCTTTTAATGAGACCTTTGGTTCCCAACGAAGTTCTTTTTTAGCCAGCGAATTATCAAGTACAATTTTATCGACTGCTGAAATATTAGCCTCTCTTAAAATATAATTAACTGTTTTATTCGAAACGAGAGTAAAACATTCTATAACATCTAATATACTATAGGATACTCCTGAACCAGCATTAAATATCTTATGTGTACCTGTATAATTGGCAAGTTTGAATAAAAATGAGCACAAATCATCAATATAGAGATAATCTCTCAATGCCTGACCATCACCAAAAACTGATAAATAGATTTTTTTCTCAATAGAGTCCATAATTGCAGGGATTAATCCTTGTCCACTTCTCGCTTTCTGACCGGGGCCATATGGATTTGCAATGCGTACTATATGATAATTAAGGCCATAGTTTATACCATAGACGCTAAGATAGTTTTCTTGTGCAATCTTATTTGCCGTATAAATGCTTTTTGCTAGGAGAGGATGTGATTCTTTACAATGCTCTCCTCTAGTATCTCCATAAATTGTTCCACCAGATGAAGCAAAAATAAATTTGATATTTTTCGCATTTGGCTTTATCTCTTCTAAGATTTTAATAAATGGTAGTATATTTTTAGTTACACTATCTATCGAATACTCTAAAGATTCATTGGGAAGATATATATTAGCAAGGTAGTAAAGCGTAGCTTTTGATATAAGTAGACGTTCAATAAATTCGAAATGATTTAAAAAATAAATGTTATTCGATTTTATTCCATTCTCTTTTTCACCTTCGCGTAAGTAAAGAAATAAATTTCCTGAAAACCCTGTTCTACTCAGATACTCCACGTATCTAAAACCTATAAATCCTTTCCAACCGATAATAAAAACATCATTTGAAAACATAGTATACTCTCTTCGCAAGTTTATACATTAGTGGATGTAATATAGGAGGTAAAAATTTATATGAACTATCAAAAACCCTCTTCAGAGAAGATATTAATATTTCCTTCTTGTTATATAAATCGACATTAAACCTATATATTTCCATTCTAAAATAGATACGTGAGATATAGTCCATTATATTTTCTTTTATTATTTTCCTATGCCCTATCAACTCACTAGCTAGATAGTTTTTTGCATTTTCTAGTGGACCGCCAGGAAATGGCTCCATTACGAAGAAGTAAGGAAGTACATAGATTTTTCCATTTATAAATTTCTTCCATCTTAGACCAATATCCCAAGAATTTATTATATATATATGTTTTTTTAATTTATCCTCACTATCCTCTTTGGTATTCAGTGTTATTTCACCAATATTATTTAGGTAATTTAAAAATAGCCTAGACTCCGGCCAAAACAAATGCAATGTATCAGTTTTCCCATTGCGTACCAATTCTCTTATTCTAAGCAAGCAATCCATATGTGTTTCAGTAAAATATCGTTTAGGATAATAATTCATTAATGTTTTTCTTGTACCAGCTAGAAACATATCAGATGGATGATACATTCTATCTTTCCTAGTATAACAATTTGTTGTTATTAATTTATCATGAAGAAATTTTTTTTTATTATTATAAATATCAATAAATTTTTTATAATTGATAGTCTGATCCATTCTAACCTTAATGATGAAGTCACTTTCATTAGGTATTTCTCTCAATGCAGTGTTAATTAAGTTAATTTGTCTGTTAATGTTGAAAAAACCAGGGTTAAATATATCGGTATTACTAATTATTTTAATTCTATTTTTAATGCCATTGTTGTGATAGTTTTCATCACACAGAGATTCTATTTCTGCTATATCTTTATCGTATGCAGAGATGATTAATTTTGAATTTGGTAATGTTTTTTTTATATTAGAAAGGTTATGCAGTAAGAAATTTCTTTCTAATGGACCATGAATTATTATGAACATTTGTCACCGCAATATAGATGATTGTAAAGATCAATTTCATATTTTATGTATTTTCCCAAGCCGCATTCATTTTCTTTCTCTTTATCCATAAAAAAAATGACATCGTTGCATTTAATTAAAATATTTGCAATTAGACTTAATAAATTCCACTCACTAGAAATTTCAATATCCTCTAAAGATAGAGTCATTTTAGAGAAAGCCTTTTCTGAAGCAAGAATTTCTTTCATAGTTCCATATGGGGGTGAGAATGAAAAACATGATGCTACTCTCACTGGAGGATAAAAAATGTTATTTTCATCAAATCTATTATCTTTAGCCAAAAGAGTTATGTACTTGGCAGTACAAATTATATTTCTCCATTCAGGGTTCCTTATATCATAGAATTTCCCATCATAATAAAATTTGCTAGGCTGTTCTTTTTCATTTTGATATACCAATATATTATCAGTTTCCAAGCAAACTACTTTAGGTATACGTTTATATATTTTTGAATATGAATCAAATCGCCTCTGTATAGAGTTTTCAAAATTAGTTAAATTTGTTAAAGAGCATCTTTGTTCCTTTCGTAATTCACATCGTTGCTTTTCACTTAATACACTATAATTTTTAATTACCCGTTCTATGTCATGGATAGAGTTTTTTTCAAAATTGTAAACAGACAGCAAATTTTTATTTATATCAGCAATTCCACTAGTTTTACTGCCAATAACAAAGACACCATAATTAATTGCTTCCAGAGCTGTGTTCGGAAAGTTTTCATATGGTGATGGAATAACAAAAAGATCAAAATCAGTATAGCTATACTGTAACCTCTTATATGGTATAAAATCGTAAAAGTGGAATTTGTCCTTATAGTTAGGTGGTATTATGCCATAGCAATATTCCATATAATCTTGCTGAGTATAAAAATCAACTCCGCTATTTCCAATTAGGGTTATTTCTATATTTACTCCTTGATTTAATAAATTACAAGATGCTTTTATCAACAACTCCTGTTTTTTTCTTGACTCGAATCGTCCAAATGATAGGATTCTTAACTTATTATTTTCTCGGCCTAATTTATTTTTTACCTTATAGTCATCACTCACTTGATAATAAGAAGGACAAGCACAGTAGTTTTCGCAATGCATCTTTCCTAGATAGTCAGCTAAGAAATTTGAAGTGGAGTAGTTTGCATCCGCAAGAAGAGACTGAGTTCGTTCCGATATATAAATGACTTTCATCCATGCAGGAGCACATTGGATAAAATCTAGGTAGGTTCCCCATTCCCACACTTCCCTAATTCCTGTATGGTGATTATTTACAAATATACAATCATAGCTGAGCTTACTAATTGCTCTTTTTGATAATGTGTAGCTTATTAAGCCTAAAAAATCAGCAGATTCGACATAATTAGGTTTTATTTTCTCTAAGAGATCATCAACTGCCTTAGAGTTTTTTAAATTGTCATTTTTATCTTTTATTTTCCATGACAGAATTCCTGGCTCATCAATCTCAGTTCCATGGAAGAAAATAACATGTACTTCAAAACCTAATTTTCTAAAACCTTTAGCAGTTAATTCAATATAAGTAGCTATTCCACCTTGACCTTTATAGTATCCGCACTCATGCCCTACGAAACAGATCTTTAGTTTAGATTGCATATTAAAAGTCCAGCGCTCTATTAGATAATTCTAGTGATAAGAAGAGGTTCAAATCTGATGGAGTTCCCAATCCATACATTCCGTTTGCTTCTTCACCAATATTATATATTCCAATTCTAGAACCATTTTCCTTATACATGTATGTATGCACAGGAGCTACGTAAAATTCGCCATTGCTACGCTCATCTCGTTCTATCATGGTTCTGGCATGAACACAAAAATCAGAACCTCTCCTATAATTATAAATTCCTACAGTTGCCTCATCAGATATAAGCTTTTTTTCAACTACCTCACTTACATATCCACGACTATCAGTCTTAACAAAGGACCATTTCGGATCATTTGACTTCATGGTCATAATCAAACCATCAAGATTCTCCGATTGCATATAAGATAAGTAGTCATCAATATCGATATCAATCCACTGATCGGAGTTAGCTATCATAAGTGGTTCGTCGTTGTTTATCAGATAATCACTGAGCATAACAGTGCATGCAGCACCTTCTGTAAATCTATTAATTCCAATGACTTCACACCCTGGCGCTATTTTTTGTAATTCATTTTCATAATTATATTTCTCTAAATGTTTTTGCTGACAGATAAATATAAACCTGTGTCGACACTTAGGTTTAAGATTATGTACTACAACTTCAATCATTCTTTTACTACCTAGCGGAATAAATGGTTTAGGATCCACATATCCTGCCTTAGAAAAGCGGCTACCACGTCCTGCCATCGGAATAACGATATTTAGCACTTAGCCATCTCCTTAAAAGTATTTATCGTTTAGTGCACCCGGTAATTTCACAACTACCGTAATTGTGTCTTCTAGTGCTTCAAAATCCGCAAACTCTCCGGGAGATATTTTTACAATATCTCCCGGAGTTACCTCTTGGCTGTTTACTCTGGCTTTCCCAGAGATAATAACTGTAATTTCTGTTGCAATTTTATGGTAATGAGTTGCATCATAATCACCTGTCACGAAATGCTGGACCGCAACTTCTACACTGGTTGTCTTATATAAACTAGGCTCAAAACCACCTATAAACCAACCCCTTATCGAGTTTTCAAGTTTTAAAATTTCCATATATGCACCTTCTGAAAGCAATGCCTCAGTTTTTCTTATAACGGACAGGAGAGATTATATCTACATAGACTAATGCCTCTAATACGCATCTCTCGTTGATTTTACCCAAGGCTACCGCGCTAGGGGGCAGCCCTAGCATACCTTCCGGCACCTACCCACCAACTACATTGGCAAATGCAAGGATTTCTTTAGTAGACCTAACTTGTAAGTGTAGATAGGATTTTGTGGTTAATATGCTAATTTTAATATAATGTGATCCTTAATATATTTTTAATATTTATCATATTTACAGTATTGACAACTGTATTTTTTCACATAAACACCTTTAAAGTTCATATACAAAGTCATGCTCAAAATGATTAAATATTTTGATAATCCCCCTGTTTCTTATTATGAATGAGGCATGGCTAATATTGATGTGGCCTGTCGTTACTGTCATAAAATGGTCACGTATTCAACCTGTTGATGGTTGTGTATAATCGCCATTTTTTCGGAGAAGTCACATGGCGATTGTTGAAGTAAAATGCCACTTTGGTCAGCAAACTGAATATGTCAAAAAGCTTGGCAAAGGTGAGACAGGACACCAACGCTATCGCTGTTTTTCCTGCAAGCGAACCTTCCAACTGGATTACGCCTATCGCGCGTGCCAAGCTGGTATAGAAGAACAAGTTGTTGACCTTGCCATGAATATAATGCAGGTATCCGTGATACGGCCCGTGCATTACATATCAGTATCAATGCTGTTGCCCGTGTTTTGAAAAACTTAAACCACGATGCGTAACAACACTCCCGCTGGATGATGTCAACATTCAGCTCATTTGTGAAGTTGATGGAATGTGGTCATTTGTCGGGAATAAAAAATGCCAACGTTGGTTATGGTATAGCAGAATCATATTAATATGACATAATATCTGGATTCACCTAACAAAGGATAAAGTGCGATGGGCTACAGTCTGGATTTTCGAAAGCGAGTATTGGCATACAAAGACAAACATTCGTTGACTTTTGAACAAACGAGCGACCATTTTGATATTTCTATG
>NZ_CAWNQH010000095.1:0-11599 GCF_963876495.1 Xenorhabdus sp. KJ12.1 | reverse complement strand
AACTGCTCAGTAATGTGAAAAAATTCTTGAAAAAATCTGCAAATAGACTCTTTCAGAGAAAGTAAATCGAGTGTCTCACTATTATGAAAAGTTATTTAGCATCATTTTAACTTAGTCATTTGTATTGCACATTTAGAAATATGGTTTCACATGCATAATTATAAAGCCAAATAATTTCACATCGCTAATAAGAAAATAAAAAATGAAACAATTGGCATAGTGATTAATGCCAAAATATGTATATAAAATCAGTATTGATAATAATTGTTCTAGTGTTTTAACATAAGTATCTTTGATTCTCAGAGAAGATTTTTTGTTATCTTAAAAAATAGCTGAGGTAAATATCTTTCTAAATGGGTTTCAAAAGTAACGGATATCTGTGATTAGCTTTAATCTTAAGATAATCACCACACTATATTAGTGCGTAAGAAAAAATAAAATTAAGGCATAAAATGGACATCTCTAAATACTCTAAGAACTGGCAAGAACGATTTAAATTTTTTGAAAAAAATGGGGCTCCTTCTTCTAAAGAATATCAAGCTGCTTTTAAAAAGGCACCTTATATAACGCGCATCAAGATAAATATGAACTTCTTTGCATTTTTCTTTGGCATTCTCTACTTTATTGTACTTGGAATGTGGAAAAAAGGATTAACCATACTCGGTATCGGGGTCGCTTTATTTTTTGCTTTCTTTATGATTAGCGCGATAGTCCCTCTATCCCTTGAAACTGCAAATTTTATTAGTATTTTTCTGGGAGCTATGAATGCTGCATTATATGGTGTAACAGCTAATTATTCTTATTACCTAAAAGAAAAAGAAGGTGATGATAGCTGGAATCCATTCAAAGGCCTTAAAATGATCTAAGAATAGAATACATCGTGTGAACACCTCTCTCAGCCACAAAAAACATGGTAATATTAAGTCATTAGCATCGTGTAGGTGTGAGAGGTGTAATGAAAACTATCAATCAAAAAAAATTACTGACGCAGGCTGAAGCAATCTGTCTGTCACGAGGGGTTCGTTTAACACCTCAACGCCTTGAAATTCTGCGCTTGATTTCAGCCCAACCGGGTGCAATCAGTGCTTATGATTTGCTGGATCTGCTACGTGAAGTTGAGCCACAGGCAAAGCCGCCAACTGTTTATCGAGGGTTAGAGTTTTTACTGGAGCAGGGTTTTGTTCACAAAATAGAATCTACAAATAGTTATGTGGTGTGTCATCACTTTGAAGAACCATGCCATACATCAGCAATGTTTCTTTGTGATAATTGTGGTTCTGTTACCGAGCAGGATGCTGAAGATATCGAATCAGCGATACAAAATTTAGCACAGCGTGCAGGGTTTCATTTGCGGCACAGTGTCATAGAAGTCCACGGATTATGCTCTTCTTGCCATGAAACAAACTCGTGTATGGAGTGAGTTTGAAATTACCTTATCAGGCGGTCATTACTTGATGATAAATTCATTAAATTCTACGTCCCCGCATAAACATGTGCTTAGCGGGTACTACGAAAAATGACCGCCCAGAATGGGTAATGTATAATTATCCGCTTTTACAATCAGAACCAATCCCCGTTACGAATCACGCCAACTGCTAACCCTTCAATGGTGAAATTCTGTTCGCGTAAATCCACAACGATAGACTTAAACTCAGGATTTTCAGCAATCAGTTCTATCTTGTTTCCTGTTTGTTTGAAACGTTTTACTGTGACTTCATCTTCAATCCGTGCCACGATGACCTGCCCGTTATGAACATCCTGCGTTTTATGCACAGCGAGTAAATCACCATCCATAATACCGATATCCTTCATGGACATACCACGGACACGCAATAGAAAATCAGCATTCGGTTTAAATAATTCCGGATCCACTTTGTAATGGCTTTCAATGTGTTCCTGAGCCAATAGTGGTTCACCAGCAGCCACACGACCAATGAGTGGTAATCCAGCCCCTTCATCTTCCTCTTCAAGTAGCAAACGGATACCTCTGGAAGCACCAGCGATAATTTCTATCACCCCTTTACGCGCAAGTGCTTTTAAATGCTCTTCTGCTGCGTTAGGTGAACGAAAACCAAGACGCGCGGCAATTTCAGCACGTGTCGGTGGCATACCCGTCTGCGAAATATGGTCACGCACCAAGTTATAAACTTCTTGCTGCCTGGCTGTTAATGCTTTCATTTCGCCCCCTGTTTGTTTATACAGTCTGACTGTGAGTATATACAGCTAAAATTGAATTGGGAACCAGTCAGAATGTAAAAGCCGCTAAATAACGATTTTTGACGAAAAATACACCACATTAACGGGTGAAATACGACCAAATAATTATCACCCACGTAAATAGTGCTAAAATCATGGCTAAAAATACCGCAGCTGAGCCCATATCCTTTGCTCGCCCCGATAGTTCGTGATATTCGCTGCCAATACGGTCTACAACCGCTTCAATAGCGCTATTAAGCATTTCCACAATAAGCACTAACATAACTGAACTAATGAGAAAAAGTCTCTCAAACATGCCGAAATCAAAGGAGAATGCCACAATAATTGCTAAAATAGCTAAAACTACCTCCTGTCGGAATGCAGCCTCATTTTTCCATGCAGCTTTAATACCTTTTGCCGAGTACCCAGCCGCTTTAATTATGCGGGTTAAACCTGTTGATTGGTTAGCCATAAAAATTTTCTTCAAGAATCATAATAGTTTTAAGATCATATAACTTTTAGTCCCTATTATTATCTTATTTACACAGATCTCAAAATCTGTTTCTGGTATGCTTGCCGCGCATTGCTAACAAGAGGCTTAAAGCAGTTATGTCAGCTTGGCGTAAAATATATTACAACTTATTGAATTTGCCGATAAAACTTTTAGTTAAAAGTAAACTTATTCCAACGGTTCCTGTTACGGAGCTGAGTCTTGATACGACTCGGCCTATTCTGTATGTGTTACCGTATCATTCAAAGGCCGATTTATTGACTCTGCGTCAACAGTGTCTTGCTCAGGATTTACCTGATCCGCTAGCGCCTTTGGATATTGATGATACACAGCTTCCAAGCTATGTCTTCATTGATGATGGCCCGCGTGTATTCAGTTACTATGCGCCTAAACATGAGTCTGTGAAGATTTTCCATTCTTATCTGGATTTACATCGTAGTAATCCTGATTTAGATATTCAGATGGTGCCTGTTTCTGTGATGTTCGGGCGCTCTCCCGGGCGTGAAGGTCAGGAAACCAATACAGCTCCTCAGCTACGCCTGCTTAACGGGATCCAGAAGTTTTTTGCAATCCTGTGGCTTGGGCGAGATAGTTTTGTCCGTTTTTCCGCACCGGTATCATTACGCAGTATTGCTGATGAACATGGCACAGATACAATTATTGCCAATAAACTCGCCCGCGTTGCACGCATACACTATTCCCGCCAACGTTTGGCTGCTGTCGGGCCACGTTTACCTGCGCGGCAAGATCTGTTCAGAAAGTTACTGGAATCAAAAGCGATTGAAAAAGCGATTGCTGATGAGGCTCGCAGCAAGAAAATTTCGCCAGAAAAAGCGAAACAGAACGCAATCAATATGCTGGAAGAGATTGCCGCTGATTTTTCCTATGAAACTGTTCGCATAACAGACCGTGTACTGAGTTGGACGTGGAACCGTCTCTATCAGGGCATCAATGTCCATAATGGCGAACGTATCCGCCAATTGGCTCAGGATGGTCATGAACTTGTTTATGTTCCATGCCATCGTAGCCATATGGATTATCTGTTGCTGTCTTATGTGCTTTATCATCAGGGTCTGGTTCCACCACATATCGCAGCGGGCATTAACCTGAATTTCTGGCCAGCTGGCCCGATATTCCGCCGTCTTGGCGCATTCTTTATCCGCCGCACGTTTAAAGGCAATAAACTCTATTCAACTATTTTCCGCGAATATCTGGGTGAACTGTTTTCCCGTGGTTATTCTGTTGAATACTTTGTTGAAGGTGGGCGCTCGCGAACAGGCCGCTTGCTCGATCCGAAAACAGGTACGCTTTCCATGACATTGCAGGCAATGTTACGTGGAGAGTCACGACCTATCACGATTGTGCCGATCTATATCGGTTATGAACATGTGATGGAGGTTGCAACTTATGCCAAAGAATTACGTGGTGCAACCAAAGAGAAAGAAGGCTTTTTCCAGATGGTTCGTGGGTTGCGCAAGCTGCGTAATCTGGGGCAAGGTTACGTCAATTTTGGTGAGCCAATCCCATTAGTACAATATCTGAACCAGCATGTTCCTGAATGGCGTGAGTCCATCGATCCAATAGAAGCACAACGTCCGACATGGTTGACCCCAACGGTCAGCAAACTGGCGGATAATATTATGGTGAATATCAATAATGCCGCTGCTGCAAATGCAATTAATTTATGCAGTACAGCTTTATTGTCATCACGTCAGCGAGCACTTACTCGTGAGCAGCTTATTGAGCAATTAGATTGCTATATGCAGCTGATGAGCAATGTTACTTACACTAACGATGTCACTATTCCGGCCAAAACAGCAGAAGAGCTGCTGGATCACGCTTTACGGATGAATAAATTTGAGGTCGAAAACGACAGTCTTGGGGATATCATTATCCTACCTCGTGAAAGCGCGGTACTGATGACCTATTATCGTAACAATATCCAGCACTTGTTGATCCTGCCATCCTTAATCGCCAGTATCGTGATGCATCATCGCCGTATTAGCCGCACTGAACTGCTCAGGCAGATAGAGCTGATTTACCCTCTGCTCAAGCAGGAACTGTTCATGCGTTACAGTAAGGCGGAATTGCCTGATGTAGTAAATACCTTGATTGATGAATTGGTACGCCAACGCCTGATCTGCAATAAAGAGCAGGAAGTGCTGGTACTCAATCCTGAGCGTATCCGTCCACTACAATTGTTGGCGGCAGGTATCCGGGAAACTCTGCAACGCTATGCCATCACGCTTTCTTTACTGAATGCCACTCCGGATATCAGCCGTGGTGCACTGGAAAAAGAGAGCCGGATGTTGGCACAGCGTTTGTCAGTGTTGCATGGTATTAATGCGCCGGAATTCTTCGATAAAGCTGTGTTCGCCTGTTCTGTTAATACATTGCGGGAGGAAGGTTATATCCAGGATAGTAGCAACATCGTTACCACAAATGCCCAAGCGCTTTATCAGGTGTTAAGTGAGCTGATGTCTCCCGAGATCCGCCTGACGATTGAAAGTGTCAGTATGCCTCCTGAACACAGTGATCAAGAGTCGACAGATGAAATTCAGGAATAACATACTGTTCTGAAAATAAAATCTGACAAATAGATAAACGGGCGGTCATTTTATGGCCGCCCGTTTTGTTAAACCATTTTCTTTAAAAATATAGGGTTAAAAAACATAGCTGAAAAGAATGCCGAGGAATAAAACAAAACCAACATAATTATTGTTCATGAATGCCTGAAAGCATTGCTCACGACTACGGTCAAAAATGAGTTTTTGCTGATAAATAAAAAGCGCACCAGCCAGTAATACCGTCCAGTAATACATTCCACCCAAATTAACCAGACAGCCAACCACAATAAGAATTGCCAGCATAATGAGCTGCAAAATACCAATAATCAGCTTATCAAAACGCCCGAACAAAACTGCTGTCGATTTCACGCCAATTTTCAGGTCATCATCACGATCAACCATCGCATATTGGGTATCGTAGATTACTGACCATATGACATTTGCCAGAAATAATAACCAGCATTCTAATGGTAAGGACTCACTTACCGCCGAGAAAGCCATTGGAATTGACCAGCCATAGGCCGCACCTAATACAACCTGTGGCAGGTTACTGACCCGTTTAACGAAAGGATAAGCACACGCCAACCCTAATCCGGCAAAGGATAAGGCAATCGTCATTTTATTCAGCGTCAAAACCAGTGCAAAAGAGATCAGCACGAGTATGCTAAATAAAATTTTGCACTCTTTTACGCTGATATCACCACTGGGAAGCGGACGAGACTTTGTCCTTTCAACATGTCCGTCAAATTTTCTGTCGGCGAAATCATTAATACAACACCCTGCTGCCCGCATGAAAAAGACACCCAAAGTGAAGACCAACAGGATATGTAAATTGGGTACACCTTTTGCTGCTATCCATAATGCCCAGTAGGTTGGCCATATTAGTAACAATACGCCAATAGGTTTATCAATACGCATTAAACGGCAATAGGCACGCCATTTATTTTGCGTCATACTGACCTCCAATCTGTTTCTCCCTTATCTCTTATTTAATTTTATATGCAGGTGATTCTGGCAAAAATATTTCTGTAAGTAATAATGGCTTTTCTGATAAACGCAGTAAAGATCGTCTCGCCCAACGCTGGCCCTGTAACCCTATTTGAATATAATCCCGCGTCAGGTTATTGCCACTAAAAAGGTAGCGACCAAGAGGAACCGTTCCCAAATCCACCAGCTTTTTATCTGGCCCTGTTAATGTTTCTTTCGGGATCACTGTTCGTCCCAACAACCACGGAATATTATCGCCAAACAGGATAATTTCCCGCAGCCAGTATTTTTCACTTATAGGTAAGTGCTCACTTTCATCACCAAGCTCTTCAGCTGTAATAAAGCATTCCCGAAATGGTGTGACAGTGACATGATGGCAATGCTGTTCAAAACGACGAGTCATTGAACCAACTTCCATCAGCCAGTCCAGAATACTCTCAGGCGTGTTGGCTTCGTCAGTTGAAAACCAGTGAATAGGAGTAGAGGTTAATATTGTGTCATCTGCCATGTCATTTTCCAATTGCGGAGAATATCAACGTCTCCGACAGCGCAACGAATGGGAAGTGAGGATATCATGTTACAGACCAATAAAATAAAAAGTTGATAACAAATTATGTAGATTGCAAAAAATATCCCCCCAATAAATAGTGTTATTGAGGGGATAGCAGATTATATAAAATGATAAATCAGATTAACGCCATTCTTTGAAGCGATTAATCAGCCCGTTTGTAGAGCTGTCATGGCTATTTACGCTTTCTGAATCGTGGAGTTCAGGCAGGATACGGTTTGCCAGTTGTTTGCCCAGCTCAACGCCCCACTGGTCGAATGAGAAGATATTCAGAATTGCGCCCTGAGCAAAGATTTTATGCTCATACATGGCAATCAATGCGCCCAGACTAAATGGTGAAATTTCACGTAACAGAATTGAGTTGGTCGGACGGTTTCCTTCAAACACTTTGAATGGCACAACATTTGCCACATCCTGTACATTCTTTCCGGCAGCAACAAATTCGGCTTCTACCTGAGCCTGAGTTTTACCAAAAGCCAGCGCTTCAGTCTGTGCAAAGAAGTTAGATAATAATTTACTGTGATGATCGCCAATTGGGTTGTGGCTGATTGCCGGTGCAATAAAATCACATGGGATCAGTTTCGTTCCCTGATGGATAAGCTGGTAGAAAGCATGCTGACCATTGGTACCCGGTTCACCCCAGATAATCGGCCCGGTCTGATAATCCACGGGGCTTCCATTACGATCAATATATTTACCGTTTGATTCCATATTTCCCTGCTGGAAGTAAGCAGCAAAACGATGCATATATTGATCATAAGGCAGAATCGCTTCAGTTTCTGCGCCAAAGAAATTGTTATACCAGATGCCAATCAGCGCCAGAATAACCGGAATATTCTGTTCGGGCGCAGTTTGTGCAAAATGCTTATCCATTGCATGGGCACCATTCAGCAATTGCTCGAAATTATCATATCCAATGGACAGGACAATGGATAAACCTATCGCAGACCAAAGGGAATAACGGCCACCGACCCAGTCCCAGAACTCAAACATGTTTTGCGGATCAATACCGAACTTGCTGACTTCCTGTTCATTCGTTGAAAGAGCGGCAAAATGTTTGGCAACGTGTGCTTCATCAACTGCACTTTGCAAGAACCAATCACGGGCAGAATGTGCGTTAGTCATCGTTTCCTGAGTGGTAAAAGTCTTTGATGCAATCAGGAACAATGTGGTTTCCGGCTCCAGAGACTTCAGCGTTTCAGCGATGTGAGTGCCATCCACATTAGATACAAAGTGCATATTAAGGTGATTCTTATAGGCTTTCAGTGCCTCTGTCACCATATATGGGCCAAGATCTGAACCACCAATGCCGATGTTGACCACATCAGTAATGGCCTTACCGGTATAACCTTTCCACTCCCCACCAATAATGCGCTCACTGAATGATTTCATTTTTGCCAGTACCGCATTGACCTGCGGCATAACATCTTCCCCATCAACCTTAATCGGAGAGTTACTGCGGTTACGCAAAGCAATATGCAGTACAGCGCGATCTTCAGTACGGTTAATCTTTTCACCGGAAAACATGCTATGAATAGCCCCGGATAAATCAGTTTCTTTCGCCAGATCCTGTAATTTCTCCAGTGTCTCCGGGGTAATACGGTTTTTGGAATAATCCACCAGAATCTGATCGTCAAATGTGGCAGAGAATGTCGCAAAGCGCGCCTTATCCTGCTCAAACAGATCTCGCAGGTGAGTATCTTTGATCTGCTCAAAATGTTGCTGCAATGCTTTCCAGGCTTCAGTCTGGCTAGGGTTGATGTTTTTCATGAATAATGTTCTCTATCTACTGTAGATAAAAATAGGAATGCACAGGATTGTAACAAGTTAATACTGTGATGGACCTCCTTTTCCTGTTACTGACTGATATTGGTCAAAATAAGCGATTATTTCCAGTCATAATTACATAGGCAAAAACGATAATCTCCCTCTAATCATGAAAAATATTGATGCTTAATTAACAAATATTGACTCATTACCGCTAACCCGATATTTCTAATTGCCTATCTTTAAAACAGAAGGCTATCATCCATGAGTGCAGTATCTTCTCCCTCGTCGCAGTATATTGTTGCAAAATTCGGTGGTACCAGTGTGGCAGACTTTGATGCCATGAATAACTGTGCTGATATTATTCTGGCAAACAGAGATGTTCGCGTCGTCGTTTTATCAGCTTCCGCAGGTATAACCAATTTGCTGGTCACATTAGCTTCCGGCTGTAATAGTGATAAACGGGAGAAGTGCCTGAAACAGATCCGGGACATTCAATACGCCATTATCGGACGATTGAATGAAACAGATGTGATTAAAGATGAGATTGACCGTCTGTTGGATAACATTGCTACATTATCAGAAGCGGCTTCGCTCGCCACATCTGACGCCTTGACTGATGAGTTAGTCAGCCACGGTGAAGTCATGTCCACCCTGTTGTTTGTTGAATTATTACGTCAGCGCAATACGGATGTCGAATGGTTTGATATCCGCCGGATAATGCGCACCAATGACCAATTCGGACAGGCAGAGCCTGATACCACCCAGCTCAATATTCTGGCTGAACAACATTTGCAGCCACGCCTGAATAATACAATTGTTATTACTCAGGGTTTTATCGGCAAAGAAGAAAAAGGGCGTACAACAACATTAGGGCGTGGCGGCAGTGATTATACCGCCGCATTACTTGGTGAAGCGCTCGGGCTAAGCCGTGTGGATATCTGGACCGATGTTCCGGGAATTTACACAACAGACCCTCGTGTTGTCCCAACAGCTACGCGTATTGATAAAATTGCTTTTGATGAAGCGGCTGAGATGGCAACATTTGGTGCCAAAATCCTCCATCCGGCAACATTACTGCCCGCCGTTCGCTGTGGTATTCCTGTTTTCGTTGGTTCAAGTAAACAACCACAGGCAGGCGGTACACTCGTTTGCGACAGAACGGTAAACCCGCCCCGCTTCCGGGCACTGGCTCTGCGTCGCAAACAAACTTTATTAACTCTGCACAGCCTGAAAATGCTGCATGCAAGAGGCTTTCTGGCGGAAATTTTTATCCTGCTTTCACGCCATAATATTTCGGTGGATCTGATTACTACCTCAGAAGTCAGCGTTGCGTTAACACTGGATACAACAGGCTCCACCAGCACGAATGGTAGTTTGCTGACTAATGCCCTACTGACAGAGCTTTCAACACTGTGCCGTGTCGAGGTTGAAGAAGATTTGGCACTGGTGGCGATTATCGGTAATAAGCTGTCACAGGCCAGAGGATTAGGAAAAGAGATCTTTGGTCCGCTGGAATCCTTCAATATCCGAATGATCAGCTATGGTGCAAGTAGCCATAATGTCTGCCTGCTTGTACCCGGGCAAGACGCTGAAGAAGTGGTTCAAACCCTTCATAAGAATTTGTTTGAAGAATAATCAATGCACCCGGGTATTCTCATTCCATTACGGCAATAAGAATACCCTCCTATACACTTTGCCTTTCAAGTTGCCTCTTTGTTGACTGCACTCATTCTCAGATAAATGTTTTTGTTTGCCAAATGTGATTTTCAATATACTTTTTCCTTCACTCATCGGATGTGTTTTCCTACCCTTTATCATTCATAATAAGAAAACGAAAACAAATTCCATTTTAACTCCGCTTGCTCATCCTATAAGCAGAGGATAATTTAGAGGGAATCTTATGACTACCGCTATTGCCAATAAACGCCCTAAAAAAACTAAAATGACAGCCGGCGGTGCCGCAGCAGGCGGTCAGGTACAATCCTTGAGTCGGGGCTTATCCCTTTTGGAATTCATTTCTGACTCACAAAGCGGAGTCGCCCTGACTGATCTTGCTATTCAGGCCGGTCTGCCTAACTCGACGACCCATCGTCTTTTGACGACGCTACAACAACATGGCTTTGTTCGGCAAGTTGGCGATCTGGGCCTATGGGTAATTGCATCACATGCGTTTGTTGTCGGTAGCAGCTTTCTACAAAGCCGCAATCTGATGGTACTGGTTCACCCAATTTTACGCCAGTTGATGGAAGATTCCGGCGAAACTATCAATCTTGCTATTTTCAATATTGATGAATATGAAGCGGTGATTGTCGATCAAGTGCAATGTAACGCATTGATGCGAATGTCCGCGCCTATTGGTGGCCAGTTACCAATGCATGCTTCTGGCGCAGGTAAGGCACTACTTGCGACACTGTCTGAACAAAAATGCCTGCAATTACTACATAAAAAAGGGTTACACGCCTATACACAGCACACACATACTACCGCTGCCGCCATGAAAGAGAATCTTGAACAAATCCGTAAGCAGGGTTTTTCATTTGATGATGAAGAACATGCTCTTGGGTTGCGCTGTATTGCTGCCTGCATCTATGATGAGCACCATGAAGCGTTTGCCGCTATTTCTATCTCTGGCCCAATATCTCGTATCTCTGATGAGCGTGTGACTGAGCTGGGAGCCCTTGTTATGCGGGCAGCGAAAGAGATAAGTCGGGAATATGGCGGTAATAAGTAAAACTTCTGCTAATTTAACTTAAAAAGTAGACTTACTGATTAGCTGTCACGTTTCAGCTTATAAATTGATATAGATCACAGATAAGGTGTGTTGAAGGCAAAAGTTGATTGCATCCTTTGCTTATTGCATTAAAAATGTTACCGGTAACAACCAGTGAAAGTATGTGCTAGTACTACAGCCGTGATCCATATTGTGTCATGATGACTCTCTATCTTCCTAACACCAAGGGAGGTGTCCTATGACCTCACCTGTCAACCTCTGGGAACAGG
>NZ_CAWNQH010000094.1:0-205902 GCF_963876495.1 Xenorhabdus sp. KJ12.1 | reverse complement strand
CGGTGAAAGTGATGGGTGTCGTACATCCCCAGTCACCATTATCACTGACGACAGCATTCTCACAAATTATGTCTGAGAGGATGTCTGGCGCATCTACCCCTGATGCCCCCCGAGAAAGGGTGAGTTTACGTTTTCTGACGTTAACTGTTTCACCGGGAATATTGGCAGTTCCTGATACTGTCGCAACGGTATCTGAGATGTTTTCCGGGCTTGTAAAGCCAACGTCAGGGGTTTCGATTTCAAAATATGTTCTTTGTAAGAAATCTGACAAAATATGAGGCTCAATATTGAGTCCTAGAGGAATAAACCTGTCCATTACCTCAATATAATAGAGCCCGTCTTTCAATTCAGGAGGAAGCGATAAACTCCAATTTGGAAAATCATGCCTTTTTACAAAATCACTATATTGTATTGGTAGTTCGGAAAAATATTTACCCTCTTTCAATGGGATTTTTACGTAGATATCCTTATCATCTCTATTGCATTGAGGGGAATTTGAAGGTGAATAACTGCTTTTTTTCATGCAGATAGAATATTCTGAAGGTAAAAATATATCATCATTTGAGAGAGTATAACGTTGATCATCACCACCAAAACCAGCGAATTTTTTATTTTTTATATCAGTGGATAAGATTTTTCTTGGTGATTCAATTTTATCTTCTTTATTAAAAGAAGGCATAAAATATCCGCCTTCAGATTCGAAAGAATCATGATACCATAACTTTGGATCACTCGGGTCAACGTTATCCAGTTTTTGTATTGCATTGATATTGACAATCTGTATTGGGATTGAATCAAAATCTTCGTTTGATAAAAAATAATTTCTTAAATGAAAATTATTTTTATCTTGATGGTTATTTTTACAACTTGCATAATAACCGTTAAAAATACAGACTAGTTTTGCATTGTTAGCATAATTTACATTATATTCTAATATTTTTCTATATATGCTTCCTTTTCTATTTTTGTTTGGCTCAACATTTAAAGTGGAATAATCTTCTGGTTTTAAACTAATGCTGACTTGATCGCTGATTTTTTTCTTTTGGGCTTTTTGAGATATAGTTATATTATAGTTGTCATCTTTTCCTAAATTTTTAAGATGAATATCAGACTTTATACTGCATGACCATAGTCCATTCTCACCTGTTTTTATCAAACTTTTATTATCTAACCCAGAGCATAACACGTCCTGTGTATAACTTTCTTTGTCGTATTTACGGTTAGATTTTAATGTCAACTCTATATCAGCATCAGGGGCGGCGTATCCACGTATGGTAAAGTTTTTGGTTAGAACTGTTGATTTATCTGATGGGTAAATAATACCAACCTCTTGTTTTAAACTTGGTATTTTTACTTTTATGGTATCACTTCCCCATGACTTATCATTTTTATTTAACTCTTCAGCTGTAATAGTAACTTCATATTCATTTTTTTCTCTAATGTCTCTAGTAAAATAGGAATCATATGGGATATCACATTTCCATATTCTTTTTACGCCTGTCTTACATTTAGTGCTTTTTTCCTTTTTGTGATCAATAGAGTAATGAAGATAGATCTCTGAATATTCATGTCCCATTCCCTCTACAGATATGCTTGTTTTCCTTTTACTTAAATTTTGACCCCAATCCAGATTATAGATCCATATTTGTTTCATGGCGTTAGAAAACCAATTTTCTAAAGTTCTTTTTTCCTTAAAAGCGGTATCAAGATATTTTCCTGTAACATCTGAAGCAAAAAAGAATGGACGAACTTTATTGCTATCTTTAACTTTAAGAGTATCTTTTGTTGTGGATGCAACACCGATGATTGTATCATGCCAAATAACTGGACCACCAGAGTCTCCAGATTGTATAATTCCTGGCTTTAAATCTTCATTTTCTTTTATAAGAAGACCATGATTTTTTTTAAAATCTACAGCATTAGTGACAATATTAACATCAGCTCTATGCTGTTTTACTTCGGCATTTCTTATCTGATTTCCTGTTGTTGGATCAACTCCCAAATCACCATAGCCATAGATAGAAGCGTTATAATAATTTTTGTCTATTTTTTCATAAGCTTCATCATAGTCAAAAAAACGACGAACATGACCATAATTAGCTAAATTAATAGGCTTATCTAATTTCATTACTCCAAAATCTGCATTCCCAGAATATTCAGTAAAATTGTTATATAATGCAGTGCCAATTACTTTATTTTCATAATTTGAAATTGAATATTTTTCAATGACGTTATTGTCACCCTTGCAATGTGCTGCTGTTAAAACATAGCTTGGAGAGATCAGCGAACCACTACATGAAAAAATATTTTTTCCTGATTTATCTTGAGCACGAATATTTACAACCCAAGGTTTGCATTTACTATCTTTACTATCAATACAGCTTTCTTCTCCTCCAGCAATTGTTTCTATTTTGTGGGGGTGCAATACAGTATCTGAAAATACATTTATACTGTAAGATAATAACGAGAGTATAAAAGAAACTTTAAATATAACCATAACAGCCTCCTGAATGGGGTGATTAATTATTTTTTTCAATACAAGTCATATGGTTATTACCTCCAGTACATTCCAGTGTTTTATCTTTCCTTGCTGGATAATTTTTATTATCAGATGTTTCATGGATAGTAAAAAAATATACTCCTCGTTTAGCATAATATTCATT
Source organism: Xenorhabdus sp. KJ12.1 (assembly GCF_963876495.1). Classification (NCBI taxonomy): domain Bacteria; kingdom Pseudomonadati; phylum Pseudomonadota; class Gammaproteobacteria; order Enterobacterales; family Morganellaceae; genus Xenorhabdus; species Xenorhabdus sp. KJ12.1. The sequence continues at coordinate 203,239 of NZ_CAWNQH010000094.1, read as the reverse complement.
GTCTGAACTCCAATTTCCTTTTTCATCAGGAGTTATTTCTTCCGATTTTACACCATCAGAAAATATTATTATTTTAGGGTGGAGAGTTTCTTTGAATGCACTGGCTTTTTTATCATTATTAGGCAAGGAAGTTCCATAAATGTGGATAAATCCATTATCGATGATTTCATATTTTACAGAGAAATCTTTTGATTTCAGTATAGTGACTTCGTCATTGCTATTTTTAATGGGAACATCAGGTGTTCCTGTGTTTTTAGCTTTAATTTGTATAAAACCGGCAGGAGCATCACTAATTTTAGTTTGCCAGTTATTTCCAATACGAGAAAGAAGTGGGAGAGCATGTTCACCATTTGAATAGTAGTTTACAATTATATCGAGAGGTGTTTTTTCCGTTACTTTCCCACCAATTACAATCTGTTTAGGATTATCGTCTGTTGAAGTAATAAATTCATTCATAACAGGTTTTGTGATTTTTACCGGACAACGTGCTACACCATATTTAATTTCTTTTTTTTCGGAGAGATTATTTTTCTCTTTCTTATTCTGCTGGAAAATAACAGATGCTTTATAGTAATTAAAACATTTTGCGGTTAAACCTTTAATGCTCCATGTGCCGGAATTAATATCAACATCAGGTGTATATTCTTTTGTTGGCTCAGAAGTATGAGTGTAATCAGGATCATCAAAACTAGAAATTGACACTTTAATTTTTTTAGCATCATTTGGAACTTTAAAATTAACTAAACCGGATATGTCATATTTTCCATCAGGTATAATTTGAGCATCTTTCATTGACGTTATGGTTGCACCACATGGTGGTCCTTTAATAGTAATTCCTGAATTTTCAATACCCTCAATACTAATTTTTCTGGGAGTTAGTTCGCAGTTTATCCAAACTTTTGCCCGCCATTGAGTCCTTTTTTCTTCTATAAGCTTAACTTTATATTTATTTTGGTCAAAATTAGTGACAAGATAAGGTAACGATTCATCTTCCATAAAACCCTGTCCCATAATAGTGATATAATTATTTTGGGCTTGCTCTTGCGGATCAGAGGAAGTAATTTTTGGTGGAGTAAAAACATAATCATCCTTGATATCTATGCTGATACTATAGCCATCCTGAACTAAAATCCCATGATTTAAACAGTCATAGTCTCTTTTGCAAGTAGCGCTGATTTCAAGATTACAATAGCCTATTTTATTAACCGAACTAAGCCATGGATCAAAAATTGATTCTGAATATATTAATAATTGTAAATTACATGTTTTATATGGTTTAAATTTATGATAGGTAGTTGCAGTCCATTCCACGAATTTATTTTCACTATGGCAGCTGAATATTGTATTGTAATCTACGATGTTCTCACTATAACTTTGTCCATTTTGCAAATTTATATATTCAGCCCCATGATCTTTCATGCATTTATCATTAGTTACATGAATTTTTAACATGCCATATTTATTACTGTTTTTAAAGGTTAAATTATATTTTGATGAAAGAATGTTTATATTTTTTACTGAATTTTTACTCTCGTAATTTGGAATGAAGGAATGGTTTGTTAAGCTATTTGCATAGCCTCTACTAAGACAAGAGAGTAATATGGATAGTGTTGTTATATATAAGTTTAATTTATTTATTTTCATATAAAAACCTTAAATAAAAAACATATCACCATGATGATAAGTTAAATCTATGGAGGTTTTTTATTAATATAATTTATAAAAAAATTTAATGGGATACATTGTGGAAAATCTGTAACCGGCCAATTCCATCAAAGGAAAAAGAACCCATACTTAAGTATGGTAAAGCATCTCAATAATGTCCAAGTTTGGAGTTATTTTTTATATTAGTGTGTCCTAATTGGCTTTGATCAACTATCCCACAAATGTAAATTGTGAGCGTAGCAACTACGATATTCCATCAGGATCACATGTGCGCAATTTCATTCTATCCTTTCAGCATGTAAAATTTATCAATGCATTACAGGGATATCTGGCTATAAAAACAATAGTGGGATTTTTAGAGATTCAACCTTTCATTTGATGAATTGAATTACTGGAATAGTATTTGGAGAGGTATTCAATTTTTTGAATCAATGTATGATAGTGTATCATCCTTATGATTAGTCTCTTTTCTTTTTTTCTTTATTTTTTAAGGTCTTTTGAAGAAACGATATCAAAGGGAATTGAGAAGAATAACATTATGGCTAAGGTCTAATTCCCTTAGCCATAAGATTTGTCACTGCTTATTTATGTTAGATGATTATTACTTGATAACAACATTTTCATTCAATACCAGTGATAACAACGCCTGACGAGCATAAATTCCATTACCCGCTTGCTGGAAATAATACGCGTAAGGCGTTTTATCCACATCAACAGTAATTTCATCAATACGTGGCAGAGGATGGAGTACTTTCAGGTTCTCTTTGACACTCACCAAATCTGCCGCACGCAGCACAAACTGGGCTTTGATATTGGCGTATTCAGAAGGGTCAAGGCGTTCTTTCTGAACGCGGGTCATATACAGAATATCCAGCTCAGGCAGCACATCTTCAAAATTGTTGTGAATGCTGTAGCTCACCTGTTTTTCATCCAGCATGTGCAGAATATAGTTGGGCATAGAAAGAGCGTCTGGCGCGATAAAGCAGAAATGGTTGCCCTCAAATTTCGCCAGTGCCTGCGTCAATGAATGGACAGTACGACCATATTTCAAGTCACCAACCATCGCGATTTTCAGGTTATCCAGCTTGCCCTGAGTTTCCTGAATGGTAAACAGGTCTAGCAGCGTCTGGGTGGGATGTTGGTTTGCACCATCACCGGCGTTAATGATCGGGATATGACCGGAAAACTCAGAAGCAAGGCGGGCAGCGCCTTCCTGTGGATGACGCATGACAATCGCGTCAGCATACTGGCTGATAATAGAAATAGTATCGGCCAATGTTTCACCTTTTTTGCCCAATGAGGTGTTGCTGCTGTCAGCAAAGCCAACCACAGAGGCACCAAGCCGCTGGATAGCTGTTTCAAAAGAGAGACGGGTGCGCGTAGAGGCTTCGAAAAAGCAGCTGGCGATAACTTTGTGTTTCAGTAAATCAGTCTGTGGATTGGCTTTCAGGGCTGCTGCCGTCTGCAATACCAATTCAAGATCTGTGCGGCTCAAATCATTAATTGAAATGATATGCTTGCGATATAACGGGTTAGCCATGTTTACATTCCTCTTTTATGACTTTTAGCTTTGGACTGGGCAGACGAAAAAAAGCCCCTCAATTGAGGGGCTTTTTAAATGTTCGGTTAGCAATGGGGAAAACAATACGCCCAAGCTGCCAGTTGGCAGTGCTTCGTTAGATTGGCGTTTTGTAAGGCTGTATTTCATGTTTTCTCCCGGCAAATCGTCGCGCATTATACTCGCGATTGTATTCACTGCAAGATTTGTTGAGAGAATTTTTTGTTTCAAGCAGTGACTCGTAAACGAAGGTGTTGCAGACTATTATCCTCTTCATAATGAGATAAAACTATTTTTTTTCAGTCGCTTTTATAACCGTTTAAAAAATAACTTTCTGTTTAATAATACAGGCTATAATACGTTGTCTTTTATTTTTTCATTAAATAAAGAGGGTAATATATGCCGTTTTCACCACCTTTTAGAAATGAGTTTTTTGAGGGTGATCTTATATATGGTTTAACTAATGAAAGAGAGCGTTATATCAGTAAGTTAGATAATTTTAAAATTGTTAAAAATAGACTCCCTAAATCAACTTCTGGACAAGAGTTTTTTAAACCGACAATGATGAATTATTATTTGATTCCAGTTGAAGAAAGAGAAATGAAGAGTTTTTTAGATAGCTTTCAGAATTCACTAAGAAATAATCGAAGAGCACCTAATGCATGGTTAAGTGAGAAAGCTAATAAATACAAAGGTTATCTTAATGTTGTTGGTTTTCATGAATATGAAGAGTATAAAGAAAGTTTATATTCTTATCTTGAGAAACATGATAAGTATCATACTGTTCTTGAAGAAGGTATAACTAATGACCATGTCACTATAGGAAGAAAATGCAAAGGAGGAATATCATGGGTCACTATGAGTGATTGTCAGCTGACTGAGGATATGCATATACATTTTATACTCGATGAGATAAATATGGCAAAAGTTGTAAATAAATCAGAAGGTTTAAATAACACAAGAAAATCTATAACTGCAAAAGAATTAAGATGGGTTTATAGGAACAGAAATAATAAAAAAGTCGCGAGTAAGATTCAATTCTGGATGGATAAAAAGCCTGTTTTTCCTCCTTGGATTTCAAATGAAGCTCTATGGGGAGAGTATCATCAGCGGAACATACTTAATCGTGATATATCTGAAGAATTTTCTAAATTATTTAATATCAGTTAGTTTAATCCGTCAGGGATAATTTCCCGCCGCTTACGGCGGGATTGTTCATTTTTTAACTCTGCTTTTTAATGTGAAATATAATCGAAAAATTATTCAGGTGAGTTTTTCAGTTAATCTATTCTTATCATGAAACTATTTAACTATAAATACCGAAAAATCCTCGGCTAAATCAGTATTCGAAAATATTTCCCGACATTCAGCCAGTAAACGTGGGCAATCTTCTTTACCATAACGTCCGCTGATATGTGTGGCGATAAAATGTTTTACCTTGGCATCACGAGCCAGCGTTGCCGCTTGTTTGGTGGTGGAATGACCACGTTCATTGGCTTTTTCGGCAAACGCATGTTCCAGAGTGATTTCATGTACCATGACATCAACATCAGCCGCCAGCTTCAGGGCTTCTGGTGTAGGCTCGGTATCCCCGAAAATCGCTAATGATTTGCCACGAACTGGCGCTCCAAGATAATCTTTACCGGAAATTGTCCGGCCATCTTCCAATGTGACCGTATCCCCTTGTTTTAGGGTTTGCATCCACGGGCCACGGGGAATTCCATCCTGAGCCAGCTTTTTGGCATCCAGCGTACCGGGTTTATCATGCTCTTCAATTCGGTAGCCATAACATTCCACACGGTGATTCAGGGCATAAGCAGTGACTTTCATTGTGCCATCATCAAACAGTAATCCGGGTTGTACTTCAATAATTTCCAGTGGATAGGTCAGAAAGGAGCTGCTTAATTGCAATGAAGTTTCCACAAACTGGCGGATCCCTTTTGGCCCGTATAGCGTTAATGGATCAGTAGAGCCGCCCATTGATCGGCTGCATAGTAAGCCGGGCAGACCAAAGATATGATCTCCATGCAAATGAGTGATAAAGATCTTCTCCAGTTTGGAGATTTTAATCGGAGAGTGAAGAACTTGGTGCTGTGTTCCTTCACCGCAGTCAAACATCCACAGTGAACTGCGGATCTCCTGTAAATCGAGAATAAGGCTGGTGACATTGCGTTCTTTAGTCGGAATACCTGCGCTGGTACCCAGAAATTTTAATTCCATATCGTCTTCTCCTAATCTTGCTGAATACTTTCCCAGTCTAAGCCGAATCGGGCGAGATACTTACGTAATCTATCGGCATCATTGGGTTGTTTCTTTTGTTGGCGGGAAACAGCGAAGAGCTTGCGACCGGCCTCCGATAAACTGGCAGATCCCCGGCAAACGCTGATAACGGTTTCTAACTGCTGGCGATCAAACAGATCAATTTCTGCTAAATGATCCGGCAGTAGGGAGGAACTATTTTCTTCTCGCCAGTGTTGTCTGAGGCGGATGATTTCTTCTTCTGCCAAGTGCTGATTGATGCGGCCATTTTCAGCAAACGTTGCCATACGGGCGACTGATGCACTTAATTCACGGAAATTTCCCCGCCACTTGGCTTGTTCTGAGCAGGCAAAACGCAGGTAAATCTGTCGGGCTTCTTTATCAAAACGAACCTGTGTTTGCTGCATTTGTGCATAGCGGGCCAGTTCATAGTCGATGTTTGGTTCAATATCTTCACGGCGCTGAGCCAGTCCGGGTAACTGATAAGTCCACATATTGATACGGGCATATAAATCTTCACGGAATTTTCCCTGAGCAACTCTATCCCGCAGATCCCGGTGAGTGCCGGCAATTAACTGAAAGTCACTGTAAACTTCCCGATCAGAGCCGTACGGCAGGAAGTTTTTTTCTTCAATCGCCTTCAATAACATTGCTTGTTCATCAAGGCCTAACTCGGCCACTTCATCCAGAAATAAAATACCACCATCAGCTTCGCGTAATAGGCCGGTTCGCGGCTGGATTGCCCCTGTAAATGCCCCTTTGACGTGTCCAAACAGTGTAGACATGGCATTATCACCGCGCAATGTTGCACAGTTTACTTCGACAAAACGCCCTTTAAGCAGATGGCGTGATTGGCGGAGTTGATAGATACGGCGAGCCAGAAAGGATTTACCTGCCCCGGTTGGCCCGGTCAGCAGGATCGGTGCTGATGAGCGCAGCGCAACACGCTCAATCTGGTCTATCAGGTGGTTGAAACTGGCATTGCGCGTAGCGATGCCGGATTTCAGGAACGCCACTTGCTCCTGCTGTTCACGCAGAAAGCGGCTGGTTAACGTGGTATAACGGCTGAGATCCAAATCGATAACAGTGTAGATTCCTTCAGGATGGCTATTGCGATCGCCATTTCTGGGTGATGTCTGGATCAGCTGGGCTGGCAGGTAACGCGCTTCAGTTAGCAAAAACCAGCAAATCTGGGCAACGTGCGTGCCTGTAGTGATATGTACCAGATACTCTTCATTTTCAATATCGAAAGGATAGCGCACCGCAAAATCAAGCAGGGCAGTATAAACTTCCTCAAAATCCCACGGATCATCAATCTGGATTTCTTGCAGAACAACCCGGGTCTGTGGGGAGGTTTCTTCAATATCTTCTTTAACTCTTTGCGCCAGACTGTAGCTATCTGCCCGATAGAGTAATTCCAGCCTGTCAATTGGCAGCTCAGGCTGTTGGCATAGCCCAATAGTAGGACGCCATTTTGTCCAGCGATTCGCTTTTTTCCCACGTCTATCTAATGTTGTTCCTAAAACCCCAATAGCAACTCTGCGTTTCATCCTTGCCTCTGTTATTGATTATCTAAATTTATAAAAAACGATATAAAAAGATAAGAAAATCAAATGGCAAAAACAATCGCTGAAAATAGGGAAAAATAAAAAAACTTTAATTTTCATTATGATAAGAAATATTTTTGCCTATTTTCAAAGTTGGCACGGGATTGGCAATAGCTATAAGTGTCAACATGCTGGAATTGCACGGGTTCTGAACCCAGCCGGTACATAAGTAATGGCATGAGGCCATTTCACTGCATGTATTCCGCCAGCGAGGGACGTTTAGCGAATAACACAGGGTTACATTGGGTTCGAGTCCCAAGTTCGCACCATATAAGGGATATGGTCTTTTACTCTCCAAGTAAAACACAAAATAAAATATAGAAGTGAAAACCCCTGTGACTGCCGCTTGAGAGTCACCGCTTTGAAAACTCGGTAGATGATGCTGGGTTAAGGGCAGAATACTGAGCTGCTGCTGTCTGAGTACCGATGTATTTCCCCCTTGGCTTCGCCCTGATGCCCAGTTTTCAGAGTGCAGGGAATGAAAAGGAAAAATAACTATGATGAAGAAAATAAAAATATTGCAGGGACAAATTGGTTTGCTGGCAAAAGAAGGTGAGTACTTACAGGTTTTAACCGCAGGTGAATATCGTTTTAGCGATTGGTTTAACAAACTGCAATTGACGACTTTTAACCTTACTGGTGGCGCAATAGAAGCAAAATTGGCAGAGCATTTACGCCAGTATCATGCCGATTGGGTCGAACAGTATTGTGATGATATCCAGCTGGCTGAAGATGAGATGGGACTATTGTATGAGTATGATTTACTGAATGAAATTATACCCTCTGCAACTCGCCGCCTATATTGGAAAAATAGTGGGTTGCGCCGATGTGAAATCTGTAAAACGACGGAACAGGAGATTTCACCTGAATTAGTCTCCCTGTTGCACGCTGCGAAAACCCATAAACGCACTGTGAAAGGGTTGGATAATATCCTGATTGCTCAGATTTCAGTATGGCAGATCGGTATTCTGAAAATTGATGGCACTGTACAGGAGTTGCTACAGCCGGGTTTGTATGGATATTGGCGTGTTGGCTATGACATCTCTGTGGAAATTGTCGATACCCGTTCACAAGCTAAGGTTGAAGATAATCTGGCTGAATATCTACGTCAGCAGCATAGCGATTGGGTAGACGAATTTTGTGATGGTATTGACATAGCCGATGATGAAATGGGGTTGCTATACGAGCATGCTGTGTTGGTCGAAATTCTGCCTCCGGCAACCCGCAGTTTGCACTGGAAGAATGGAAATCCCCGCCGCATAGAGGTATTGAAATCCTCTGAGCTGGAAGCTGATGCTGAATTGGTTTCACTGTTAATGTCTGCTATGGCGCGAAAACGCAGTGTGAAAGGTTCAGATTGTGTACTGATTACTCAAATCCCGGCTTGGCATGTAGGGATTTTGAAGGTTGATGGAATTGCACAGGAATTATTACAGCCGGGTTTAAAAGGTTATTGGCGTGTTGGGCATGATGTGCTCGTTGAAATTGTTGATACCCGGTTACAGGTATTGGAAATCAGTGGTCAGGAGATACTGACCCGTGACAAGGTAAATCTGCGCATTAACTTATCTGCTAACTGGCGTTATCAGGATGTTCTGATGGCATACGAACAGCTCAGTGATCCAGTTTCATATTTGTACCGCGAGTTGCAATTTGCTTTGCGTGAAATAGTAGGAACGCGCTCACTGGATGAATTGTTGGAGAATAAGCAGGTTATTGATGATCTGGTTGGTGAAAAGATCCAGCAGATTGCCCAGCGTTTTGGTTTGGAAGTGGCATCACTTGGTGTGAAAGACATTATTTTGCCCGGCGATATGAAGACCATTTTGTCACAGGTTGTGGAAGCAGAAAAGTCTGCACAGGCGAATGTTATTCGTCGTCGGGAAGAAACGGCGGCAACCCGATCACTTCTGAATACTGCCAAAGTAATGGAGAACAACCCGATTGCCTTACGCCTGAAAGAGCTGGAAACACTGGAAAGTATTGCGGAACGCATTAATCAGATCTCAGTTTATGGCGGTTTAGATCAAGTATTAAACGGATTGGTACAAATTAAAGGAGAACAAAAATGACGATAACTGAAATGAAAACCAACGCTTATAACTTATTGACTCAGGAGAGCGGTGCTCCGGTAAAAATGTGGACGAATGGGGTGCCGGTTGATCCAAAAGCGATTACTCAATTACAAAATACAGCCAAGATGCCTTTTGTATTTAAGCATCTGGCAGTGATGCCGGATGTGCATGTCGGTAAAGGTTCTACCATCGGGAGTGTGATCCCGACTCGCGGCGCTATTATTCCGGCAGCCGTTGGAGTGGATATTGGCTGCGGAATGATTGCTGTGCGCACTTCATTGGTGGCGTCAGATTTACCGGATAATTTGCTGAATATCCGCCATGCTATTGAAGCTGCTGTACCGCATGGTCGTACTGTGAACCGCGGCGGGCGGGATAAAGGTTCCTGGAATAAGGTGCCGGAAGTGGTGGATCAACATTGGGCAACGTTAGCAGGTCGCTTCAAACATATCACCGATAAATACCCGAAACTGCTGAACACCAATAACCGTCAGCATTTGGGAACGCTGGGAACAGGGAACCATTTTATTGAGCTGTGCCTTGATGAGGCAGATCGCGTTTGGATAATGCTGCATAGCGGTTCCCGTGGAGTAGGAAATGCCATTGGTAATCTGTTTATTACACTGGCGCAGAAAGATATGCAGCAACATATCGCTAACCTGCCTGATCGTGATTTGGCGTATTTTGAGGAAGGAAATCGCTATTTCGATGATTATATGGAAGCGGTGGACTGGGCACAGGACTATGCGCGCCAGAATAGGGAAGTGATGATGCATCGGGTACTTGAGGCGTTATCACGCGAGATACCAAAACCGTTCACAACACAACAAGAAGCTGTGAATTGCCACCATAACTATGTACAGCGTGAGCAACACTACGGTGAAGAGATTTTGGTAACCCGTAAAGGAGCGGTATCAGCCCGTAAAGGCCAGATGGGGATCATTCCGGGTTCGATGGGGGCAAAAAGTTATATTGTCCGAGGGCTTGGAAATGAAGAAAGTTTTTGCTCATGTAGCCACGGCGCTGGGCGTGTAATGAGCCGTACTGAAGCGAAAAAACGCTTTACAGTGAACGATCAGAAACAAGCCACTGCGCATGTGGAATGCCGAAAAGATAGTGATGTCATCGACGAGATCCCGATGGCATATAAAGATATTGATGCAGTAATGGCTGCTCAGTCTTCATTGGTGGAAATCGTGCATACTTTACGTCAGGTAGTTTGTGTAAAAGGTTAGAAAGATCGCAGCAGGAAAAAGAAAATGGAAAGGGAAGCAGAAACAGTCAGCCCGGCAATGCGGGCTCGTATTAAAAGAGAACTGTATAAAATAGAGAAAAAATATGGCGTGCGGATACTGTACGCCTGTGAGTCTGGCAGTCGAGGGTGGGGCTTTGCATCACCGGACAGTGATTATGATGTGCGATTCATTTATGTTCACCCCGTGGACTGGTATCTCAAAGTGGAACCTGGGCGGGATGTGATTGAACAGCCGATAAATGATGAGCTGGATATCAGTGGCTGGGAGTTGCGCAAGGCTTTAAAACTATTGAAGCAGGCTAACCCGACTTTGATGGAATGGCTGGATTCTCCCGTCATCTATCATGCAGATGCGGCTGCAACTAATGGGCTGAAAGCGATGGTGCCGCATTTTTTTTCGGATATTAAAGCGCGTTATCACTATCTTTCAATGGCGAAGAAAAACTTCAGGGGTTATTTGCAGGGCGAGCAGGTTCGGCTAAAAAAATACTTTTACGTATTACGTCCATTACTGGCTGTGCGTTGGATTGAGATGGGTAAAGGCACTCCTCCCATAGATTTTGAAACGCTGGTGGCGGGTACAGTTTATGATCCTCAATTGAAAGCAGAAATTGCAGATTTACTGCGAATTAAACGAGCTGCCAATGAAGCAGAATATGGTTTGCGCAAGCCGGGAGTCCATGCATTTATTGAATCAGAACTGAATGAGGCAGTAGTGCGTTGTGAGCTGAAGGATAATCGTGAACGCAATCAGGATTTACTTGATAGTTATCTGAAGCGTTGGGTAATGAAAAATAGATAAAAACGCCGATTACTGAGGGAAAACATGGATCATATCGATACTAAAACCAGCAAATTTTTAAGTTACGTATTGCGTCATCAGCCTGAATCCATTGGTCTAACACTGGATAGTGAAGGCTGGGCGGATAATGTATGAACAGGGAATTAAATTCCATCAGGCCGAGAACGGTGTCTGGTTGACAAAGGCGGTTCCTGTCGAATATATCAGTATGAAGTAACATCATAATTAAACATGTTTATGCACACCTAACTCTGGAGATAAAAATGACAGTTTTGGATTCTCTATTGGCATTCATGATTGCTGCTACGTTATTGACATTAACTCCCGGTCTGGATACAGCTTTGGTTTTAAGAACCGCCGCGGCGGAAGGTGGCAAAAAAGCCTTTCAGGCCGCTCTTGGAATTGATGCCGGATGTTTTATATGGGGAGCGATGGTGGCATTTGGCTTGGGTGCATTGATCGCTGTATCTGAACTGGCATTCAATATTCTGAAATGGTGTGGAGCGCTGTATTTATGCTGGTTAGGTCTTCAGATGATCTTTCGCCCTAATACCGATCTTGGTGGTGTGAATACTTCTTCGGTTAAAGCGTCGAACTGGTTTATCAGGGGCATGCTGGGAAATGTACTGAACCCAAAAGTAGGTGTGTTTTATGTCTCTTTCTTGCCTCAGTTTATTCCTCAGGGGCATTCACCCATGATCTGGACATTTGGCTTAGTTGCTATTCATGCCGCACTGGGTACGATATGGTCACTGATTCTGATTTTTGCCACACGTCCGCTTTCCCATGTGTTAAAGCGTGGTAATGTCATCAAATGGATGAACCGGGCGACAGGAGGATTATTTCTGTTTTTTGCGGTTAAATTAGTATTTAGCCGGCGTTGAAACTTCGTTGAGCTTAGGTTGATATTTGTATTCTACAATATATTTATGTTCGAAATATTATCCATTGTCTTTTGAGTTTACAATCTGAAAGACAATGGACATAGCTTATTAAAGTGACTTTCCATTTTAAACAAACCTTGTGTTTTTCTGACCATTTGGTGGGGTTATTCTATATTTAAATTAATTGATTATTATATTTCTCATTATCACAGTTATAGGAATGGTATAAATATAATAAATGAGGAGATAATTAAATGAATGTTACTTTTCGCACATTTGATATTAAAATATCTTCTGGAGATCCCAGAAGGACGGATAAATTTTATTATAATGGTAGACAGCAAGTCACATTGGTTATTAATATTATAAAACAAGTGGATGGTGTCGATACGCCATTAACTGAAGACGAAAAGGAGAGTGTGACGCTAGCGAGTAAAAAGCATCCCAAAACTCCTCTCAGCTCTCCCTGGTTCTGTGATAAAGTAAAGAATCAGTATGATGAAGGAATTAGGGGAGAAGTAATAAATAGTAATACAATCAATGAGAATAAAAGTAAGCAGGGAGATACAAATCCAGAGACTATTTATCGCTATTTTCGGGCGGAAGCAAGTGATAAAATGGAGCTTGTAGCGACAGTGACCATTAATGGAAAAATATACTCTTCCAGCACACAAGATGATAAAGTAGTAACAATATTACCCCGTGCACCGTATAAAGTAGATCATCGTGAACTTAAGTTAGAACAAAAAATAGCTTATTTAAATGAATTTGAAACCAGAAATTATATAAGTATTAGTTTTTATTCTTGGGGACTACCAGATTCATTATACATTAAAGAATATAAAGTTCTTTGTTTTAAATACGAGGCTATTCCTGAAGGTGGCATTATAGGTCGTAATTTGCCTGGTGAAGATCCTGCACGAATGAGTGTCATGTTAAAAAGGGATATTTTAGATATTCCAGTTAAGAGTTTAATAAGAACGGAAAACGTACCGGGTGGAGATACTATTTTACATTTTCCCATTAAAAATAATGAGTTCAGAGCAACTCTTGGATTTTGTGATAATCGCGTTCATCACGAAAGAAAAATAAATGCGGGCTGTATGGCCGAGATAGTGGATAATTTTGGATGCCGTCATACTTTTCTAGTGGAAACAACCAACGACTTTAGTTCATTATATCTTGTTGACTAAGCCGATATCTGTTGAGACGCCGGTTGCTAAGATGCTGGCGTCTATTTTAATTTCCACTTATAGACATTTCGTCTTTCAAGTTGTTTCTATGTTTATATTGGCTGCACTCACTTACCCTAGTTACCGTATTTATAAACATACGATTATCTATGCTCCGGAGATTACTGAGAGGCTCCAGTCTCTCACTGGAGCTCAGCCTTTGGCCGGGCAAATTCGTACCTGACGAATTTGTTTCTCCCTTGCCGCCGCGACGCATTTTGAAATCCATTGTATATAAAGTTAGTTCTCAAATAGCGTGTTAAATATCAAAGTCTAATTCTTTAACCAATGTAGCCACCATGATAGCCTTAATCGTATGCATACGGTTTTCTGCCTGATCAAAAACAATGCTGTATTCTGATTCAAACACATCATTAGTCACTTCCAGACCACCAGACAAGTTGAATTCTTCCGCAAGCTGTTTACCAAGAATGGTTTCTTCATTATGAAAAGCCGGCAGGCAATGCAGGAATTTCACATCTGGATTTCCCGTTAGTTTCACGAGATCCATATTAACCTGATAAGGCGCTAATAATTCAATGCGCTCCTGCCAGACATTTTTAGGCTCACCCATTGAGACCCAGACATCGGTATAAAGGAAATCAGCTGCCTGTACGCCAGCCGCGATATCTTCCGTCAGTGTGATTTTTCCACCTGTTTTCGTTGCCTGTTTTTGGCATTCACTCACTAATTGAGCATCCGGCCAGCAGGTTTTTGGTGCAACCATACGCAAATCTAATCCCGTTAATGCAGCCGATTCCAGCAAGCTGTTACCCATGTTATTACGGGCATCGCCCAGATAGGCCAGTTTTATTTCAGTTAAGGGTTTTCTACTGTGTTCCTGCATCGTCAGCAAATCTGCCAGTAGCTGAGTCGGGTGGAACTCATCCGTTAGTCCATTCCAGACGGGAACACCAGCATATTCTGCCAGCGTATCGACTATTGTCTGCCCATAGCCACGGTACTGAATGCCATCATACCAACGCCCAAGTACCCTTGCTGTATCCCTGATCGACTCCTTATGCCCAATCTGGCTGCCGCTGGGACCTAAATAGGTGACATTAGCTCCTTGGTCATGTGCTGCAACTTCAAATGCACAGCGTGTGCGGGTGGAGTCTTTCTCAAAAATCAGGGCGATATTCTTTCCTGCCAGCAAGGGAATTTCTTTACCTGATTTTTTATTCGATTTCAATTTCATTGACAGAGATAAAAAAAGCTCAATTTCTTTAGGCTTGTAATCAAGTAATCTCAGGAGATGACGGTGAAAAAATGGATTCATGTGACATTTTCTCCATAGGGATAAATTGAATTAATATGCACTATATATCAATAAAAAATCTTATTACAAGCGCTATATACACAATGGATTTCAAGATGCGTCGCGGCGGCAAGAGAGAGAACCCCCAGGAGCATAGATAACTATATGACTGGGGTGAACGAGCGCAGCCAACAAAGAGGCAACTGGAAAGACGAAGTGTATAGTGTGTATTGAAGATTTAAGGATAGCCAAGAGAATTGTGACCCGGCGCTTAAGGCCTGTACTTTTGGTTTAACAGCACGGGATAGCTATATCCTTTGCAAAGAAAAGATGGGAGAATGCGGAACAGGATAGCCAACTGACAGAGGGGATTGGCATGGCAGACCCACATGCACTGGAAGAACAGCGCGAAGAAACTCGCTTGATCATCGAAGAGTTATTGGAAGATGGCAGTGATCCTGAAGCGCTTTATATCATTGAACACCACTTTTCAGCAGACGATTTTGACCGTCTGGAGAAAGCAGCAGTTGAAGCATTTAAACTTGGTTATGAAGTGACAGATGCGGAAGAGCTGGAAACAGAAGATCGCGTTATTTTGATGTGTTGTGATGTAATCAGTGAGAGCCGTCTGGAGGCTGATCTGATCATCGCACAGGTTGAGCAATTGATGGATCTGGCTGAAAAAATGGGTGTGAATTACGATGGCTGGGGAACTTATTTTGAAGACCCTAATGCTTCAGATGATGACGATGATGTAGGTGATCTTTTCCCGGAAGAAGATGAACCCAGATTACACTGAGTTTTCTATCGCATTTGCCCCACGGTTCGCGCGGGGCATATTATTATGTTTTTACAGCATCTTAACCATTCTAACCTCACAATCACTGTGCCCAGTATTGCCTAGGGGCGCATCAAGGTAGCTGAAGCCCAGTTTTTCATACAGAGCGATGGCTGCTTTCAGGTTTTCTGTCGTTTCTAAATAACAGCGCGTAAAGCCCTGTTCCACACCGAACTCCAGCGATTGTTTTACGATTTGTCTGGCAACACCCTTGCCCCGTAATGCTGAAGAAAGATACATTTTTTGCAGTTCACAGGTATTACTATCGCCTCCTGACAGTGGAGCAACGCCACCACCTCCAACAACTTTCCCCGCCATTTCAACAACCCAGTATGCACTGCGGGGCTGGCTGTAAACTTCGTACAGAGTATCCAGAATTGGGTCAGCGACGGCGAAGCCTTTGTCAGCGGTTAAACCGTGCTCGGCGGATACCTCGCGAATAATGGCGGCAATATTAGGGTTATCTTGTTGGGTAATAGGGCGGATGATGTAGTCGGGTGTTGTATTTTTGACCATTGTTCCCTCGTTATGTATTTTGATTTTTTTGGTACTGGATGACAGCGCTTGACTAAGCGCTTTGGGTAATAGCATGAATTGAATATATCCTGAAATCAACTGTATATAAAAGTATTTAATTTTATTTTCTCAACCTATTTAAAATTTTTTATGGCAAAATAGCAGAATTAAAAATTAGACACTATAATAAAGTATTATGGTCACAAAAATATAGAACTTTACTGGTTCTTTCTGGTTCTTTCTGGTTCTTTCTGGTTTTTATTTTAGCTTAATTATTATTTTTATTTAATTGTCATAAAATTTATTTTTGTTCCCTGTGTGCATCTTTCATGTGGTGCAATTACTTTAAAAATAATGAGACGCAATTCATTTTAATATCATATCAAATTTTTCGGAATGATTAATTAACATGGAAATTTAATTTTATTTATTGTTTTTATATATTTTTAATTTTTTTCCGCATGGCGGGAGTCATTTTGCACAATAAAATTGATGGTTTAATGATGGTTATTTAAATTTTCTCCAAAGCTGAAAGTTTATGTGGAATGTATTCCAAACTCGGATGATCAGGAGAATGAACTGATAGTACTATTATGGGCTGGATGGGATATTTGGTAATGTAGGAGAAACTATAATGAATCTAATAAAGAAAATATTTATTTTAATATTCATGGTATCGTCGTTTCCGCCATTTTCTGCCATAGCAGATAATAAAACGCTATCTGATAGTGATCCCAAAAACTTTGTTGTCGGTTTATTTTTTGATGAAAATGGTGATACCTACAATCCTCTAGTAGGGTATGGCAGTGTACTACGATATACACTGTCTGATCCAAATTTATCAATACAGTATACACACCATGATGATGTTGAAAATATTCCGATTGCACCACTTATGCAACGCGCTGCAGTATATTGGAGTCGTGTGACAGCACCACATTTCACTGTTAGGGAAAGGAGAGAAGGAGAATCTGCAAATTTCATTTTGCAAACGATGCTACCTGTTATGCTAGATAGTAGTAATGCAGGCCTTTATCTTGGGAATTTGGATGCATACACTGTCTTCCCTCATTCGAGAGAATATGAAGAGGATGTGACAGACTACGGCATCACATCAGCAGGGATATTTTTCCGGCCAAGTATTCCTATAACAGATGATGTTTTCACCAACTGGGAAGACGCTATGGGGAGAGGTAGATCTTTTAGAGAGTATGCAGAGCATAATACATATGCACTGATACTTCATGAGATGGGACACGCTCTAGGATTAGCTCACCCTGATGAGATTGTTAATGGGCCAAGTTTCGTTACAGATATACACCCACGCATTTATAGAACGAATTCGTACGATGTATATTGGTTGCCCGATAGCCATGAAACTCCAATAATGCTTCAACATTTAACCGATTTTTTACTCACTCTACGGCAAAGACTTGGACAAGATTTAACGCTGGATAATATTGCTGTATCTGAACAGGAAATAAATGTGATATTAAGTCAACTTTCTTTTGATTGTCGTCCACATCGGGAGAATTTCGACATATCTTCTCGTTCACTTTCGCTTACAAAAAGTAAGTATTGTAATCATAGTACCGTTTATCCTCTGGCAAAAAGGATAGTACCAATTATTACGGCTCTGTCGCATTAATGTAGATTTAGAGTAGCTTGATCAGATTATATCCGACGCTTTGCAGAAGATAATGCAATTGAAGAATATAATCTGATCAGTTGGTTAACTAATTACTTAGAAATATCAGTGCCAAAGTATTTCTCGGAAATACGGGCGTAAGTTCCGTCATCTTTCATGCCTTGCAGTGCTTTATTAATCGCTTCGACTAATTCAGGATCACCTTTGCGCATTAAAACGGCCGATTTACTGGCATCAGTCTGCTGAGCGACAATTTTCACCGGCGCATTCGGGCGATGGTTTTTGAAGTCTAGAAATGACAAACGATCATTCAGAGTGGCATCAGCCCGACCGGTGGCAACTAAATCAACGGACTGGTTAAAACCATCCGTGCTGACCAGCGTGGCACCATAAGATGTTGCTAATTGCCCGTAGTTACTGGTTAAAGATTGCGCGGATCGTTTTCCTTTGAGGTCATCAAAGGATTTGATGCTGTCATTGTTATCACGGGTGATAAGAACAACCTGAGATGTTGTGTAAGGAATTGAGAAGCTGAATTTGGCTTCCCGCGCAGGAGTCACACCAACCTGATTAACAACGGCATCAAAGCGTTTGGCATCCAGCCCTGCAATTAAACCATCCCATTTTACTTCCGTAAACTCAGGTTTAACATCCATCCTGCGTGCAATTTCTCTGGCAATATCGACATCAAAGCCGGTTAATTTATTGCTGGCATCGTGGTAGGTAAATGGAGGGTAAGTCCCTTCTGTACCAATTTTAAATACGCCAGAGGCTTTTATGGCATCTAAATCTTTACCGGCATAGCTGGGAGCAGCGATAGCAAGAGTAACGGCACCTGCAAGCAGCAATTTTAAGAATACTTTCATGATGTTCTCCAAATGAATTTTTATAAAAATGTAGTGGCTCTCTATATTTGCCAGTCCGGTAAAGTTTCAGTCAGAGTTGAAACAAACTCGATGGTGCGCTGGTGATCCGGGCGGGTAAACATGTGTTTGGCGCTTCCCGATTCGATAATTTCCCCAAATTCCAGAAAGATAACATCATGAGCAAGGTTAGCAGCCAGATGCAGATCGTGCGTTGCCATTAACATTGTTGTCCCTTCATCTGCTAACTGTTTCAGTACAGAAACGACTTCTTTTGATAGTTCAGGGTCAAGGGCTGAAGTCGGTTCATCACATAATAATACCTTTGGCGATGGTGCCATCGCTCTGGCGATTGCAACACGCTGCTGCTGACCACCGGATAATGTGGTTGGCCACACATCCGCTTTATGCGACATTTCAACTTTTTCCAGTAGCTCCATCGCCCGTTCTCTGGCACGTTCACGAGGCCATTTCTGTACCCAAATCAGCCCCTCCATGATGTTTTCAATCACAGTGAGGTGTGGAAAAAGTTGGAAATTCTGGAATACCATGCCTGTTTGCAGACTAAAGCGCTGGATTTCCTTGTGGGAAAGCCGCTCTTTGCCGGTAAACGTGATTTTTTCTTTCCCCAGCATAAGTTGACCGGCCTGTGGAATTTCCAGCAGATTAATGCAGCGTAACAGGGTGCTTTTCCCACTGCCAGAAGGGCCAATAAGGGCGGTCAGGCTGCCTTCCTTAATCGTCAGGTTAATATTTTTCAGCACCTTTTGTCCGTCGAAACTTTTTTCAATGTTAGAGAGCTGAATCATTATTGGTTTCCTTATTATTGCTATTTTTAGCGTATTGCTGAGAGAACTTGTTTTCCATACGGGTTTGCAGTGCTGATAACAGCGAACTCAGGAGCAGATAAAGAATGGCTGCTTCGGTGTACAGGATCAGTGGCTGGTATGTCACAGCGGCAATGCGCTGTGCGGCCAGAAACATTTCCGGCACGGTAATAACAGACGCCAGTGAGGTATCTTTTACCAAAGAAATAAAGGTATTTGACAGTGGCGGAATAGAAACTCTTGCAGCTTGTGGCAGAACAATACGACGCAGGGATTGCCACCAACTCATGCCGATAGAGTGGGAAGCCTCCCATTGGCCTTTAGGCACTGAACTCAGCGCAGCCCGGATAACTTCTGATGTGTAAGCACCGACGTTCAGCGTAAAGCCAATCACGGCAGAGGTGAATGCTTCCAGTGTAATGCCGATGCTGGGCAGTGCATAAAATATCAGAAACAGTTGCACTAATAACGGTGTTCCGCGGATCAGCCAGACATAAAAACGTACAACTACAACCAATGGCTTAGGCCCGTAAAGCCTGATCAGGGCAACGATAAACCCCAGTGTAAGCCCGAGGGCAAATGTGATCAGGGTGAGGGGAATAGTGAATGTCAGGCCTGCGTAAATCATCGGCCAAAGAGAATCCAGTGCTAAGCTGAGCCAGGATGGAGTCATATATCGTTCCTATATTAACATCAAAAAGTATTTATTTTTTATAAGATTGTTTTAGGGATGATATGGCAATAAGAGAGCATCCTTATATAAAATAAAGTTATAGCTTAGAACTGGCGGATCAGTGACTAAAATACTTGTCCCAGATGCGTTGGTAAGTTCCGTCAGCGTTGATTTCAGTAATGGCTTCATCGACTGCGGCCTTTAACTCGGTATCGTTTTTGCGCAGGAGTACAGCAGTCTGTGCTGCATGGGTATCGGTTGCCACAATTTGTACCGGTGCTTCTGGGCGATGTTTTTTATAATCGAGGTAGGACAGTTTATCGTTGATGGTGGCATCTGCACGGCCCGTACTGACAAGCTCAACTTCCTGATTAAAGCCATTTGTAGCGATAATTTCTGCTCCGTGCTGACGCGCAATCTGGGCGAAGTTATTGGTTAAGGTATGAGCGGACTTTTTGTCTTTTAAATCACTAAACGTTTTAATCTTATTGTTATCGGTTCTGGTAATCAGAACAGCTTCTGAAATGACATAAGGCAAGGAGAAAATATATTTTTTCTGGCGTTCGGGGGTAATCGCAATCTGGTTCATAACTGCATCTGATCGCCTAGCATCCAGACCAGCAATCAGCCCATCCCATTTCCCTTCAATAAATTCAGGTTTTACTTTCATTCGTTTGGCAATTTCACGGCCGATTTCTACATCAAACCCAGTTAATTTTCCCGAGGCATCATGATAACTGAATGGAGCATACGCACCCTCCGTTCCGATCCTGAATATGCCAGAGGACTGGATTTTACTCAGAGTGGATTCTGCATAAGTTAAATGTGTAAAGCCCAGTTGAATCATTCCTGCTAATAATATTTTATGGATAATTTTCATTTTACCTTCCTGATAATGAGAGTTATTATCAAATATAATACATGACTGGCTTTTTAGTCCCAATGATTTATATATAATAGGAAATTATATAATGTATTTTAATTCTCATATGAAAATATTGTGAGAAAACTAATAGTTCATACCTGTTCTTGTAAACAATGTTGATTACTTCCATTTTTTAATAATAGAGAAACATTTTTTAAAAAACATATTTGTTTTTTTTGTTTTTCTTATCTATTTGATTTTAATTGGTTTTATTTTTGTTATTTAATGGTTTTATTAATATGGAATAAAAGTAATTAAATGTGAAAGCTGCATTAATAATAATTGTTCTCAATAACATAGCGTCAAAAACATTGAAGCATCATTTTTTTTAATGTAATGTTTTTCCATATTATGATTTTTTGTGTGAATTTATTGATATTAAAAGTTGGTGTTCAATGCAAAGTTCATTATTTAGAAAAGGAATGTTAGATTCATTACCTGTTTGCATTTCTTTTTTCCTCATTTTTGCATCCGTTGGTGCTCTGTATCAAAATAAAGGGCTTTCATTAATAGAGACAATGGTGGGTTCTGTATTCACTTTTGCTGCACCATTGCAGGTCGCGGTTGTTAATTATCTTGCTAATGGCGCATTTTTATCAGTGATAATACTAACCCTGATCATTAACTTTCGCTTCTTTCTGATGTCGATGGTTATGTCACAGTATTTTCATGGCATCTCAAAAAGCAAGGTTGTATTGTCAATGTTGGCATTCAGTGCCAGCACATACACTGTAACTCATGCTCATTTAGTTTCGGAGAAGATCCCTGAAGGAAAAGCACAGTTTAATTATTATCTGGGTGTATCTATCCCCAGTTTTGTTATCGCTGTTCTTGCAACCTTATTGGGATATGTATCTTCAGATTATCTGAATTACGATTCAATCTCTCTTTTTCTTGTGATGTTAATTCCGATTCATTTTTCATCTCTTACCGCTAAGCGTGCCGGAAAAGATTTGTCCGTTTTTGCTACGCTGGTAGGTGGGTTGTGTGCACCATTCATCAATGAATTAAATATTCAGCTTATGGATATAGCAATCCCCATTATGGTTGGAATGTGCATAGCATTTTATGAATTAAAAATTAAAAAGGGAGCCTGAACATGATTATGGTCTTATTGATGGGAGCAATCAGTTACCTTCTTCGGGTTATACCATTTTTAATGGGTAACAAGAAAATTAAGAAAGATGGTTTTCTTATTACCTCTTTAGATTATTCAGTATGTTTTATCCTTGGCAGTATTATTGTAAATATTTCTCTTGGTAATATAAAAATCAGCGAATTAATTTATCATTTTGAAATTAAGTATGCTCTTGCAATTATTACGGTTATAACTGCTTATTTTATCAGTAAGCGCACAGGCTCTATATTAAAGAGCTTAATTATATCATCTGTTTTATTTACATTAATATCATGGTGGGTTAATGAAAAAAATATGTTTTTTTGATACAACATTGAGAGATGGTGAGCAGGGGATTGGGTGTTTACTCTCGAATGAAAAAAAGTTGAAATTGTTACCGCGTTTAATTGATTTAGGGGTTGATTCTATTGAGATTGGCATGGTAACAGATGAAGATAGCGAAAAGTTTTTTTATGAGGCCGCATCATCTAATATAGATTTTAAAGACACCTATATTGCCTCTTTATGTCGATTAAGACCTGATGATATTGAAAGAACAATTTTAGCTTTAAGCAGATTTAAAAAGCCCAAATTAAACTTGCTGTGTGTTGGCTCAGAAATACATATCAGAAAAAAGTTTGATTCTACCAAAGACAGCATATTATTGATGCTGAAAGATTCTTTGGAATATATCGCTAATAGTGATTATACAGGTAAAGTTTCAGCTATTTTAGAAGATTCATCAAGAGGAAGCTTTAATCTTTTAGAAGAGAAAATTGAGTTACTGACAGCTTACCATGTTAATGATATCTGCTTTGCCGATACAACAGGTTGTGCTACACCGCTATATATCAGTAATCTGATTAGTTATTTTAAAAATAAGTTTCCGGGTATACGGTTCTCTGTTCATTGTCACAATGATTTGGGACTGGCGGTTGCTAATTCAATCAGTGCAATTGATGCCGGAGCAGATGAAGTACAGGTGACACTGGGTGGAGTCGGTGAGCGTTGTGGTAATGCGTCGTTTGAAGAAATAATGGCAATTCTGTCATATAGAAGTGAATATAAAAATAGGTTTAAAGCAGATATTGATATGAAGGATCTGATTAACCTATGCAATTTTTATTATGACATTATCAATAAATTGCCTCATCCTAATAAACCTTTATTAGGTAAATATGCGTTTTCAACTTGCGCAGGTATTCACCAAAACGGAATTAAAAAATTCCCTGAAACTTACGAATTCATCAACCCTGATACATTGGGTTTGGAACGAAAGTTTTATTTTAACAGATTATCAAGCAGTAAACTTTCTCAGCAAGATATTTAATAGGAATGGTTATGAATTTTTCTCAGAAAATTGGCTTCTCAACAAACATTTTTGAAAACCCGGCAGATATAGACGTTTTGGTTGAACAGTTAAGTAAAGATTTTAAGCGCATTGAAATTGAATTTGAAAAAGAGCTAAGAGATTTAATTGATTATCATCCTGAGAAATGGAATGAGAAAGTTGCTGTATTGAATAAGTTAAAAGAAGATAATGATCTTTACTATTCTGTCCACGCACCTTATATCGGTATAAAAACCGATATTGCGAATAGTGAAGAATTGGACAGAATTATTGCTGTTGATTATCTTGAATCATTCATTTATGAAGCGAAGAAGATTGGTGCTGAATACATTACTATTCATCCCGGCTATCTTGAATTTGATGATAATGGAATCTCTGATTTTGATTTTCAGCAACTGTCTAAATCTATCGAGAAATTATCAGAAGTTGCAAAAGAAAATGGCATGACTATCCTGCTGGAAAATACCGGAAGTGATAGAGAAAAGTATATCGTTCTGAGTGATGAGCAGCATGAGATCTTATGCCATCAGTACAGTGTTTTCCTGACTCTGGACATTGTGCATTTCGAATCATTTATGCATAAAAACAGTACCAGAGAATATAAGGAAGGATTAAAAAGAATTCTGCCTTATATTAGGAATGCGCATTTCAATGATGTACTGAATGGCGAACACGTTCATTTACCGTTGGATGAAGGCAACTTCGACTATCATAAAGTATTATCCTATATGGTGAGTGAAGGTTATCAGGGTAATTTTATTATTGAAGAATCAGGCGGCGGTTTTTCACCGGAAGAATTTATTATCGCCGGGAAGAAGTATGTTGAATGTTTGAATGGCATGGAATGATCCTAATTGTAAAATGAAACATTTTGTTAGTATTAATAAAACTGAAATCGAATTTTTTTCTGATGAAAACATAACTATATTGGAACAAGCCGAAAGTAACGGGCATTCTTTAAAAAATGGTTGCCGGTTGGGAGCCTGTCGGGTTTGTAAGTTAAAGTTATTATCCGGTGATATAGAGTATACGGTCGGGAATAAAATTGGATTAACAAAGAAAGAACTGGACGATAATTACTTTTTACCATGCTGCGCGATTGCCAAGAGCAATATTGTTTGTGAAGCAGATGGTGATAATAAGACGCTTTCAGATACCAAAGAAGGTGCTGTTATATGTGATATAACAAGAACACCCGGAATCACGGTTATAAGATTTAAGTTATCGAAAAGATCTAAGATGGATTTTATTCCGGGACAATATATTGGTATAGAAGTCCCTAATGGAAAATGCCGGTATTATTCTGTAGCTAATATCCCGAAGGATGATGGGTATGTTGAAATTCATGTAGCTAAGAATAAAAATGGCGTGTTTTCAGATGTGATTTGTGAAAAGCTGAAAGTTAATGATGTATTGTGGATATACGGGCCTTATGGTGATTTTATTTCAGATTATCATGATGAGGTAAGAGATATTGTTTTTGTTGCGACAGGAACAGGATTTGCACCGATAAAATCCATAATAGAATCTGGCGTATTCAATGAACGAAATATTCATCTTTTTTGGGGGGGAAGACGAAAAGTCGATCACTATTTCTCTGAGATTGTCGATAACTGGAAAAACACATTAGGAAATTTCCATTTCCATATGGCTTTATCACGGTCAGATGAAGAAGACCACCCTGAAGCCCATTACGGGTATGTGCAGGATGTCTTTAAAAAAGAGATTGGCCAGAATAATCAGATAGAAGTTTATATGTGTGGTTCTCCTAATATGATCAGTGATATGTCTGAGCTCTTAAAAGAGAATTATCAACTGAATGAAGATTATATTCATGTTGATGTATTCTATCCTAATAGCTAGCAATCAAAAAAAAGCCACTGCAAATATACAGTGGCTTAATTTAATTCAGAAAATATTACAGAGCAGCGATAGTCACTTTCTGTGCCAGTAATTTTTCTTTAGCTGCATTGTTTGTTGCCAGACGCTCACGCTCTTTAGCTACAACGGCTTCTGGTGCGCGGCTGACAAATCCTTCGTTGGACAGTTTGCCTTCGATGCCACTGATTTCTTTATCCAGCTTCTCGATTTCTTTATCCAGACGTGCCAGTTCTGCATCTTTATCTACTAAGCCAGCCATTGGGATCAGCACTTCTGCACCGTTGATCAGCTTGGTCACAGAAACAGGTGCTTCTTCTCCTGCTGCCAGAACGGTAACAGAGGAGAGACGGCCCATTGCCTGAAGGAAGTTCAGATTTTCAGCAACGCGGCGTTGTGCATCGGCATTCGCATCACGCAGCAGAACTTCCAGTGGCTTGCTTGGCGCAATGTTCATTTCTGCACGGATGTTACGTACTGCAATGATCGCCTCTTTAATCCACTCCAGATCGTTCAGCGCTAATTCATCAACTTTCGCCTGATCGAATTCAGGGAAAGATTGCAGCATGATGGTATCTGCATCAATGCCCTTAACCGCTTTCACACGCTGCCAGATGGTTTCAGTGATGAATGGAATGATTGGATGAGCCAGACGCAGCAGACCTTCCAGCACTTCGATCAGAGTATGGCGGGCTGCGCGGACTTCAGCTTCAGAACCTTTATTGATGGCCGGTTTGGAAAGTTCCAGATACCAGTCACAGAATTGGTTCCATGTGAATTCGTAAAGAATATTAGCCGCGATGTCGAAGCGGTAAGTATCCAGCGCTTCGCGATAAGCTTTCACTGTCTGATTGAATTCTGCCAGGATCCAGCGGTCTGCCAGTGACAGTGACATTTCGCCACCATTTTGACCACAGTCCTGTCCTTCGGTGTTCATCAGCACGAAACGGCTGGCGTTCCACAGTTTGTTACAGAAGTTGCGATAACCTTGCAGGCGCTTCATATCCCAGTTGATATCACGACCCGTGGAAGCTAGTGCCGCCAGAGTGAAACGCAGGGCGTCAGTACCGTGGGCTTCAATGCCTTCCGGGAACTGCTTTTCAGTACGCTTGCGGATTTTCTCTGCCATTTGTGGCTGCATCATATTGCCGGTGCGTTTTTCCAGCAGATTTTCCAGCGGAATGCCGTCAATCATATCCAGCGGGTCGATAACGTTCCCTTTGGATTTAGACATCTTCTGGCCTTCTTCATCGCGGATCAGACCTGTCATATAGACTGTCTTGAATGGCACCTGAGGCTTACCATTTTCGTCTTTGATGAAGTGCATGGTCATCATGATCATGCGGGCAATCCAGAAGAAGATGATATCGAAGCCACTGACCAGTACATCGGTCGGATGGAACGTTTTCAGTGCTTCAGTCTGTTCAGGCCAGCCGAGAGTAGAGAATGTCCACAGACCGGAAGAGAACCAGGTATCCAGCACATCATCGTCCTGAGTCAGAGTAATATCTGCACCCAGATTGTTTTCGCGGCGAACTTCTTCTTCATCGCGACCCACATAGACATTGCCTGCTGCGTCATACCACGCCGGGATGCGATGACCCCACCACAACTGACGGGAAATACACCAGTCCTGAATATCACGCATCCAAGAGTAGTACATGTTCTCGTACTGTTTTGGTACGAACTGGATGTCGCCATTCTCAACGGCTTCAATCGCCACTTTTGCCAGCGGCGCAGTGCGGACATACCACTGGTCGGTCAGCATTGGCTCGATGACTACACCACCGCGGTCACCATAAGGAATGGTCAGATCGTGAGGCTTGATTTCTACCAGCAGACCCTGCTTTTCGAATTCGGCAACGATAGCTTTACGGGCGGCAAAACGCTCCATGCCACGATATTCAGCCGGGATTTCGGTTGAATAAGCGTCAGAAGCTTCGCCATTGCTATTGAACACTTCTGCTGCTTCGCGGATATCACCGTCGAGCGTCAGGATATTGATCATCGGCAGGCTGTGACGTTTACCCACTTCATAGTCATTGAAATCGTGGGCCGGAGTGATTTTCACACAACCGGTGCCTTTTTCCATATCAGCGTGCTCATCGCCCACGATAGGAATACGACGGTTTACCAGTGGCAGAATGATCTCTTTGCCAATCAGATCTTTATAACGTGGATCTTCCGGGTTAACTGCAACACCGGTATCTCCCAGCACCGTTTCCGGGCGGGTTGTCGCAACAACCAGGTAATCTTTGCCTTCGGCTGTTTTCGCACCATCTGCTAATGGATAACGCAGATGCCACATTGAACCTTTGACTTCGCGGTTTTCAACTTCGATATCAGAAATTGCTGTGCGC
The DNA here is from genome assembly GCF_963876495.1 of Xenorhabdus sp. KJ12.1. Lineage (NCBI taxonomy): Bacteria > Pseudomonadati > Pseudomonadota > Gammaproteobacteria > Enterobacterales > Morganellaceae > Xenorhabdus > Xenorhabdus sp. KJ12.1. Next base: position 175,648 of record NZ_CAWNQH010000094.1, on the reverse strand, counting down.
AGTTTTGGATCCCAGTTAACCAGACGCTTACCACGATAAATCAGGTCGTCCTGATACATGCGTACGAAGGCTTCTTTAACGGCTTTTGACAACCCTTCATCCATGGTGAAGCGCTCACGCTCCCAATCCACAGAGTTACCCAGACGGCGCATCTGGTTAGTGATTGTGCCACCGGATTCCGCTTTCCACTGCCAAATCTTGTCAATAAAAGCATCGCGGCCATAATCGTAGCGAGTTTTGTTTTCTTCAGCTGCGATTTTGCGCTCAACAACCATTTGTGTTGCGATACCTGCGTGGTCAGTACCGACCTGCCACAGTGTGTTTTTGCCCTGCATACGCTGGTAACGCACCATCGTATCCATGATAGTCTGCTGGAAGGCGTGCCCCATGTGCAGGCTGCCAGTCACATTTGGCGGTGGAATGACGATGCAGAAGCTTTCACGGCTGGTGTCGCCATTTGGCTTGAAGTAACCACTCTTTTCCCAGTGATCGTAAAGAGGTTGCTCTATCTCTGTCGGGTTATACGTTTTATCGAGAGATGGCTCAGATTGCGTTTTAGTAGCGGGTGTCTTTTCCATTTTATCTTGATATTTAATAGGTTGGCGGGGTTGCCATGGTCAAATTAAAGCCGACGCTACGATAGGATTTATATCGTTCGCGAGCTAACTGTTTCAGATTTTCATCAATAGGGACGAAGTCTACCACTTCATGGAAAGCTGTGGCAAAGTCTGCAAAATGAGGAAGCAGTGTAATCAGAATATCACGGGGAGCATTGCCTCTTTTCTGCGGCCAGCACAATTCTACAGGCGCGCCATAACGGGGGCCTTCTCCTGCAAGGTTGTGTGGCACAAACTGGCCCGGCTCTCGCTGCCATAGGACTTCATCCAGCTTTTCGGCCTGCTGCTGGCTTTCACAAGCAATCAGAACCCGCTTCCCTGCACGCCATTGGTCAGCGGCAAGCTGACATGCCAGCCATTCATGTGGCTGTAAATCATCTAAAGACGATGATTTTTCCGGTGACATCTTTTCCAATAAATAGAAAGTGGCGTTTTTCATAGTCTCATGATTATCGAAAATAGGTTACAGAAAAATGGTTAAACGACAGGTAAGGTGACGGAAAAAGGGTATTGCAGCAGCAATACCCTTTTCTTTAATACCTTTTTATCGCCATCATTTTTCAGGTTGTAACCCGAAATCTGTTGGGTATACGCCATATTCTTATGCGAAAAATGGCGGAGGGGTATTAATCATCAGCATTAAGACCTGCACGATTTAACAGGAATTGTGCCAACAGTGCAACCGGACGACCTGTCGCTCCTTTCTGCTTACCTGCACGCCATGCTGTACCGGCGATATCCAGATGTGCCCAATTGTATTTAGCTGTATAACGCGACAGGAAAGCACCAGCAGTAATCGCGCCGCCAAGACGCCCACAGGAGTTCACCATATCCGCGAAATTGGATTCCAACTGCTCGGAAAACTCATCGCCCAATGGCAGACGCCATGCCCGATCCCCGGCCTGTTCTGACGCATTCAGCAGTTCATGGGCCAGTGGATTATGGTTGGACATCAAACCAGTGTAATGGCTACCCAGTGCAACCATACATGCACCTGTCAGCGTGGCGACATCAATAACCAGCTCTGGTTCGAAACGCTCAACATAAGTCAGCGCATCACACAGCACCAGACGACCTTCCGCATCAGTATTCGTCACTTCAACGGTCTGGCCGGACATTGTGGTTAAAATATCTCCGGGGCGATAGGCACGGCCACCGGGCATGTTTTCACACCCAGCCAGAACGCCGATGACATTGATAGGCAATTGCAGCTCAGCCACAATTCGCATAGCACCATAAACAGAAGCCGCACCGCCCATATCGAACTTCATATCCTCCATGCCATCGGCTGGCTTGAGGGAGATACCACCGGAATCGAAAGTCAGGCCTTTACCCACCAGTACGATAGGTTTCGCATTCGGGTCTTTACTGCCTTTATATTCGATTACCGACATCAGAGATTCGTTCTGAGAACCCTGACCTACTGCCAGATAGGCATTCATGCCCAGCTCTTTCATCTGCTCTTCACCAATCACTTTGGTAACCAGATTTTCAGCGCTGTCAGCAAGCTGGCGTGCCTGTGAGGCAAGGTACGCAGCATTACAGATATTAGGCGGCATGTTAACCAGATCTCTTGTCGCCTTAATACCGGCGGCAATGGCAAGACCGTGCTGAATGGCACGCTCACCACTGGTCAGTTCGCGGCGGGTCGGCACATTGAAGACCATCTTGCGCAAAGGCCGACGCAGTTCGGTTTTGCTGCTCTTAAGCTGGTCGAAGACATACAGTGACTCTTTTGCTGTTTCAACCGCCTGACGTACTTTCCAATAGTTGTTGCGTCCCTTGACGTGTAATTCAGTCAGGAAACAGACAGCTTCCATTGAACCGGTTTCATTGAGGGTGCTGATGGTTTTCTGAATAATCTGCTTATACTGGCGCTCATCCAGTTCACGCTCTTTTCCGCAACCAACCAGCAGAATGCGCTCAGACAGCACATTAGGAACATGATGCAGTAGCAGGGTTTGCCCCACTTTGCCTTCAAGTTCACCGCGGCGCAGTAAGGCACTGATATAACCGTTACTTATTTTGTCAAGTTGTTCTGCGATAGGGGAAAGACGGCGCGGTTCAAATACGCCGACAATAATACACGCACTGCGTTGTTTCTCCGGGCTACCGCTTTTTACACTAAACTCCATGCGTTCTCCTGAATCTTAAAGACAAAGACAGATACAATCGCTAAAATACCATGTTCCGCATTAAATCATCCCAAATAAAGTTCTCTGCTATGTTAAGCTGAGTATATTAATTTTAGATACTTAGCTAACGATAAGTATGCTCTAATTGAGAACAAATATATGGAATGCTTTGGTATCATTTTAGCTACGGGGAAGCCAAACTGATTCATATAAATGGTAGATATACGACGAAGTTAGCGACTTTCCTGCAAAAAGACAAGTTTTCACAGGCGTAATAAGCGTGATCATCATTAGATATCTGGTACGGGAAACCCTGAAAAGTCAAATCGCAATACTTTTCATCTTATTGCTGATCTTTTTCAGTCAGAAATTAGTTGAGGTATTGGGCGCGGCGGTGGAAGGTAATATTCCCGCAAATTTAGTTTTATCTTTGTTAGGATTAGGTGTGCCGGAGATGGCGCAGCTAATTTTACCCCTGAGCTTGTTTCTCGGGGTGTTAATGACATTCAGTAAACTCTATACGGAAAGCGAAATTACCGTCATGCATGCCTGCGGTTTAGGTAAAAGCGTGCTGGTGAAATCCGCCCTCATTCTGGCTCTGCTCACTGCGATGCTGGCTGCGGCCAACGTTATCTGGTTCACTCCGTGGTCATCCAAGTATCAAGAACAAGTGCTGGCAGATGCGAAAGCAAACCCAAGCCTTGCCGCAATAATGGAAGGGCAGTTCAAGCCTTCTAATGATGGCAATATGGTGCTGTATATCGGTAACGTCAAAGGGAATAATTTTGAGAATGTTTTCCTTGCCCAGCTTCGCCCGACGCATAATCAGCGGCCTTCAATCGTCATTGCTGATGGCGGGCATATGGAAGCGTTACCCAACGGCAATCAGGTTGCGGTACTTCATACAGGAACGCGCTACGAGGGAACGGCCTTGTTACGTGATTTCCGCATTACCGATTTTAACGACTATCGCGCCGTTATCGGACATCAAAACCCGGATGTAGACAGCGGTAAAGTTGAACAAAAATCAATGACTGAACTATGGCATAGCAGCAATGATAAAGATGCCCGTTCTGAACTTCACTGGCGTCTGACTTTGATTGCCTCTGTCCTGATTATGGCATTGATGGTTGTTCCCCTCAGTGCAGTCAACCCACGTCAGGGGCGCGTACTCAGTATGCTGCCAGCCATGTTGCTCTACCTGATTTTCTTCCTGCTGCAAAGTTCACTGCGTTCGGCTGGTGGTAAAGGGAAACTTGATCCTATGATCTGGATGTGGCTGGTTAACGGTGTGTATTTTGCTCTGGCACTGGCGCTCAACGTATGGGATACCACCCCGATGCGTAAACTGCGTTCACGCTTTAAGACTCAAGGAGCGGCCTGATGTTTGGTGTATTAGATAGATATATCGGGCGGACAATCCTGCAAACCATTCTGATGACACTGTTCACGCTGGTGTCGCTATCCGGCATTATTAAGTTCGTCGATCAGCTGCGTAAAGTCGGGCAGGGCGAGTATACCGCCCTTTCTGCCGGTATTTATACCTTGCTGAGTGTTCCCAAAGATATCCAGATTTTCTTCCCGATGGCGGCTTTGTTGGGCGCACTTTTGGGTTTAGGCGCGCTGGCAACCCGCAGTGAGCTGGTGGTAATGCAGGCTTCTGGTTTTACCCGTCTTCAGGTTGCCGGTGCGGTAATGAAAACAGCTATTCCGCTGGTTTTACTGACCATGGTGATAGGTGAGTGGGTTGCTCCGCAAGGGGAGCAAATCGCCCGTAACTTCCGCTCACAGAAGATGTATGGTGGCTCTTTGATGTCCACCTCCAAAGGGCTTTGGGCAAAAGATGGTAATGATTTCGTCTACATTCAGAGTGTAGGGAAGGATAGTGCACTGAACGGTATCAGTATCTATCATGTTGATAACGACAAAAAACTATTGTCAGTGAAATATGCTGCATCCGCTGTGTATGATACGGAAAATGCGCAATGGAAGTTATCTCAGGTAGAAGAGTCTGATTTAAATCATTTTGGCCGGATCACCGGTTCACAGTATATCTCTGCTGACTGGAAAAGCCGACTGACACCAGAAAAACTGGGGGTTGTTTCCCTCGAGCCTACCGCGCTTTCTATTCGTGGTTTGCATCAATACATCACTTATCTGAAACAGAGCCAGCAGGATGCCGGGCGCTACGAACTCAATATGTGGAAAAAGGTTTTTGCGCCGTTATCCGTGGCGGTCATGATGTTGATGGCACTTTCCTTTATTTTCGGGCCGTTGCGCAGTGTTCCTATGGGATTCAGGGTTGTGGTTGGGATCAGCTCAGGCTTTGTTTTCTATGTCCTCAATGAGATATTCGGCCCACTCAGTTTGGTTTATAGCATGCCACCGATGTTAGGTGCATTGCTGCCGAGCCTGCTGTTCTTTACAGTGAGTGTTTACTTACTTTTGAAAAGAAAATAGCAGCCACAAATTGATATCCTGCTCCTATCAGACTGATACAGCCTGAGTTTTGATGATATAAACTCAGGCTGTTATTTTTTATAGGCTTATTTTTTTACCAATTCCATTACCGGTTGCTCTGGAATCTGGTTATGATTCTGTGCCAGTGCAGTGACCAGCTCATTCACACCCTTAGTAACCTGATGAAACTTACTGTGCTCTTTTCGGGTCATGACAATAAAGACACCAATATTCTGCTCAGGGATCATCGCCATATAAGTGTTAAACCCGCCACCACCGCCTGTTTTCTGATAGATACCCGGAACATCTTTCTTACCGTTCATATAAACCCAGCCAAGCCCGATACCATCGGCTTTTCCGGCCACATCCATTCCTCTGATTGAAGCCAGCTCAGCGCGTTTAAAATAAATGCCCTGTTCACGGCTGGCAGTCTGTTTTCTCAAATGATTGTGGGAGGATAAAAACTGCTGCATCCAGCGTTGCATATCGGCGGGAGTAGAATAAATGCCGCCACTGCCTGCTGCGGCGATAGTATTAAGGCAAGGGCTGGATTTGATCCCCTCCATCAACCGGGCACACTGAGCAGGAGTTGGTGTCAGGGTTGTATCCTTCATTTTATAGGGAAGAGTGATTTCTTCATGTAGAAGGCGGCTATAAGGTTCTCCGGTTGCTTTGGAAAGGGCATCAGCTAATAAATCGTAGGCTAGATTAGAATAAGAAGCCGTTGTGCCGGGGGCCGTTTCTAGATCCGCATTTTTCAGCCAGTTCCATCGATTAGACTGAGTCGGCCAGATAAATACCGGACGCCCCCATTTTCCTCCGGGTTGCTCCCGTGGTAACCCACTGGTGTGGCTTGCCAGATGATATAACCGAATAGGCTGGTCGATACCAAAATCGGGTACATGCACACCATGATAAGTATATTTTTGTAATGGATCGGTGATTTTAATACGCTTTTGTTCTGCCAGCTTGATCATGACTTCACTGGTCATCAGTTTGGTGATTGAAGCGATGCGGATTAGAGAATTCTGGCTGGGTTTGATACCGCTCCCTGGATAAGTTTCTCCAAAACTATGGTGTATGACCTGATTATTATCAATCACCACCATTGCCATACCTAGCGGATTACCTTCATTAAAAATTGACTGTGCATACTCTTCAACCAGCGCTGAAGCCATTTTCCGGTTTGAAACATCGCCGTCAAACACTTCCCATTTTGTAGGCTGTTTACCTGAGTGCGGCGTTTTGTTCTGGTGCGAATTACCAGAAGCAGAGCAGGCTGAAATCGCTAATGAGAGAGCTGAAACAACACAAAATTTATAGAGCCGTTTGTTCATTTTCGGATTAACCAATCAGGGAGCGTAATGCATGGCGAAACTCAACCGTTATTTATTCTTCTTAAATATCGCAATAACGGCACCGATAACAAAACCCAGCAGAATACCTGCGAATATCCAATTGATAAGCGTCATACTGATTTACCTCAACAGCAGTGTTTTATAGTATTTTATTTTGAATTATATAAGGAGATTATGGGTTGTCTATCGATGATAAGAAGTTATAAAAGGTCGATTTATGTTACATAGAATAATGTGGGCTTAAATTTAAGCAAATTTATGTGAAAGTTATTGTGTTTGCTTTTTTTTTCAGCACTTGAACAAAATTGGAAGGATAAGTGTTGCGAATGGTCTTCGGGCAAGTATAATGGCTCTCGTTTTCCGACCCCTTTCAGTGCCGAAGTGGCGAAATCGGTAGACGCAGTTGATTCAAAATCAACCGCCTTCGGGTGTGCCGGTTCGAGTCCGGCCTTCGGCACCATTCGTTAGTAAGTTTATTAACGTCCATTCAAGTCTTCAAATTTTTTGAAAATCCCATTAAATCAATATATTTCGTTATTTTGACGTCTACTGCGGTCTGTTGCAATCAACATGTACTAAGGGACATAATCTGGGGCACCTACACTTCGATTTTAACTGTGCCCCAAAAATGAAGAAGCAGATTAGATCACTGATATTGCCATTATTCCTCTAAATATTCGACTTCCATGGCAGGTAATAGAGATAAGTTAAATCATCTAATTTAAAGTTGATATAGTTACCTATGTTATTTTTTACCGGCGGTAATTCACTAAAAATGAACAAATATAGTGGTTTTGATGGGGTACTCATTGCTATTTTGTCTAGCATTTCTCTGGATGTTCTCTGGTAATCGGAATGATCGACGAGGCGAGCAGGAATGAAGAAGGTCGGTTTGCACTTCACGTTACCCGAGTGCATTTCATTAGCGAAACGTACCAGATAATAATCATCTTTTCGATTAAGCCACGCCTTGCCGTAGTATATCCTCGGTTCATCTGGGTATTCACGAATATCTTTGTAATCATTAACTCTGATAAAGAAATCTTTTAAATGGAGTCTGCCTTCTGCTGTTTCAAGGAAAAAATTCTCTTTGTCAATAAAGGCTGTTACAAGCCCAGATAAACGTTTCCGAGAATGGCGTCGTTGAGAATTTTCACTTTCATCATCTGAAACGGAGAGTTTACTGCGTTTTGTTACACTATCATCATCCTCGTTTGCAGGAACGTCATGTGTGGTGTGCTTATTTGGGATAGATAAATCAAGTTCGACAATATCGTCGCGAATAAAAGGGAGAACTTCAGGATCATCTTTTGTTCGTTTAATCTGGCGATATTCATCATCTATTTGTTCCCCTAGCTTACATTCAGGTGCATGTTCAGAGACAAATTTAAAATAAGGATCACGCTTACGCAGCCGTTTAGGCCGATCAAGATTGGCACATGTTACTTGTGCATGGCAGTTTGGTTCAGGACACTCAAAAAGGTGTTTCGATGTCACAAGCCCTTGTATAAAAAATTTATCGGCTTCTTCAGCCGAAATATCTTTATTTAACTCCAGACTTCTTGCCTGCACCAGCTTCATTATACCCCCTTATTAAAATATCAAATTTTATGCTGTGTTTTATTTAAAGATTATCGGGATTAATGATAGTGTGATGGTGGAATCATTGGTAATTCCCTTGCTACATCACGAAACCATGGTAATTCATGCCATACTGCTGGATTACCAATCACGAAAATGTTCTTTTTAGCTCGGGTGAGAGCCACATTTAATAGATTTGGTTTACTTGCTGCCCATTGAGCACCACCCTTATTATCTTTGTCACATCCCAATACAAAAATGACAATATCATTTTCTTTACCCTGAAATGTATGCACAGTACCTATACAATTCTTTTTCCAGTTACTGACATCTTTGCTTTTTATTGATGGATATTTTCTCCAGAGAATTGAATTGCTTTTTTCCAGCAATTCACAAAGGGCGAATTTAACTGATTTGAACGGTGTAATAATATAAATTGAATTTAGGGAAATATTGGCGGAGAGGAGTTTTTCCAGCAATGTAATCAAATCGTTACCGTGACTATCACAATATTGTTTTTCACTTTGATTGCCAATGGATGCCTGCCAGTGATTATTCATTACATTATTTATAGATTGGCTACAGATTTTGTCAGCATCCATCCCATGGATCATACGGTTATTGTAGGCCATTTGGTTTGCTAAGCTGAACATTGGTTCAATACAACGACGATGAACCCACAAAGGTATACCGATCCAGGCAGACTTATTCATTACTTCTAATATACAACCCCATTTATTGGCAAGGTCGGAAACTTGTTGTACGGAAAGGCGGCCTGGATTCCAGTTTTCGGCTTCATCCTTCAAAATATCCTGACAAAGACGCTCAACCAGCGGTGGAGAGGTTGTTAATATAGGCTCAATCTGTAAAGGATCACCAACAATTAATACTCGTTTGGCTCGCCAGATACCTCCGACTGCTTGTTGGGGTGATGCCTGACCTGCTTCATCAATCATCAACCAACCAAGTTCTTCACTTTTCACTCCATGGAACATACGTCCCAGAGATGCAAAGGTCGTAGATAACACTGGGACAATCATAAATAACGTCTGCCACCAGTGTAAAGTTAGTGACATTTGGCGGTAGGGTTGCGCCAAAAAAGATTTAAGATTAAATATAATTTTTCTAAAACGCTCTATCCCTAATGCCTCATATAGCCAAGCCTGATGAAGTTCTATTGCAGCAACAAACAATGAAGAGCGTTGGCGGTTTATATTGCTACTTTGCCAGAACGCTGTGCGTTGTAACGCTGCATCGTTAATTTGTAATTTGACATCAGGCAATGCGATATCAGGAAACTGCTGTCGTAATTCTTGCAAAGTACGCTGATCATTCTCTTGTTCTTGGGTTATTTGTTCAATATTTCGTTGTAGATTCAGCTTTTTTCCTATAATTTCGTTAAGTATTTCGTATTGTTCAACGGTGATTAGGGCTTGTTCTGCTTGTAGGCCCATTAGTCTTAACACTTCATATTGTGAATCTTTCAATACTTCCTGATACGCATGTACTTTTTTGCGGTTCACTAATCTTGTGAACCATCCTGGAGCAGAACTTTCGACGACTTTTTGCTTCTGAGCCGCATACTGGATTTGCTTTTCTAGTGCATGTTGTTTTTCTTTCATTTGCTCTAGTTTATTGTTTTGTTCTTCACACTGTATAATTATTTGTTCCAGTGTTTGAGATAATGTCCCAAGTGGATTGTTGTGCAGTTTTTCTAACAAATGGGCAAATTTTTCTAAGCTTTGGTGAAGCTTTTCTGTTTGAACCAGACAGTCACAAAAACGTTTTTTAGCGTTATCGAATGAAGTGGGTTGATGATAGTTTTTCCAGCGCCAAAGGCTAAGAAAATTCTCATTTTCGGGAGGAGAGGCTTCCACTTTGGTATCACGAGGGAAGTGTTCATCAAACAATAATCTCTGTGCAAATTCTATTCTATTCTCCTTTTTACCTAATGCGGCAGATACTAAACCCCAACACTGTTTTTCATTTACTAATGAGCGGTATAGGTGGTGATTTTTTTTGTTTTTACCTACCTTATGTTCACGTTTAGGGCGTTTTTCTGTGGCTATCTGGTTAGCTGTCGGCGCTAAATAATCGAGTGTGAGAAATTCTTTCGCCAGCGATTTCTTTTGTGGCAGTTCCTTTGAAATGTTTTCCACTGCTGCATTGTTGGATGAAGCAACTACCATTTCAAATCCCGTTAGCTCATTCACGATAAAACCGGAATTGTCCAGGGTATCTTCAACGCATTGAAAATATGAAATTTTTTTAGCTCTTTCTACAATGTTGTGCGCTACCAGATCGCGTAAAAGTGTTGTTTTACCTGTTCCTGGAGGCCCATTTACAGAAAGTAAACCTCCGTCAGCGAGTTCTTCTATCGCTGTATTGATCGCAAATTGCTGCATTAGCGACATGGGATGTTCTGGTTCAGAGGGCCAGCGACCATGAGGCATTTTTGTAGGATGTAATTGCCTGATTATGCAAGAAAGCCCTTCTTGTGTGTAAAGGTCTGGATTTTTGGACTTATTGCGGGAAAGGTATGTTCTGAGTGCTTTGCATTCGTTCCCGTGCTTGAGAGCAGCAATAGCGTATTCAATATCTTCAAAAAAGAAACTGTTCAGTATAGGGAGTACAAAGGTTTTATCTTTAATATTTAGGCCATCTTCAATTTCGTGATTATTTTCTGATGATATTTTCTGAGCTTCGGATTCGTCATTGCTATTTACTTCAATCCAATCTATCTGTAGGGCATATTGCCACTGAGGGACAAAATCTGCCCACTCTACTAGATGTGTTAACAATAGTGTCAAAATATCGTTAGCTGTTAAAATACCAGTAGTATTCTCTCGTATTGGTTTTAATGAGATACGGAATTTACTGAGAGTGTTGGCAAGATGCTCGCAACTTTCTGAGAAGGAAACCGAATTAAGTGCATCAAACCGTTTTTTACGTAGATGCCCCAATGCCCATGGGAGAGAACTTACTGAGAGTTTGTCTAGAATTGGACTTCCTTCGGTATTTAAATTGACTTTTGCGAAACAGGTTGTCCCTTCCTTATCTAGCCGTTGTTCAATTTCTTCAAAATATTGCTCTTTAGGAAGGCCAAAAATTCCTTCACTAATGGTATTGGAAATAGATTTTTCGAACAAACCGATGTGTAAGCTATATGCAATTTTTTTATTCGTAATTTCATATTGTTGTCTGATATCTGGAGATAGCCATGGTAGTACATTATCTCCTTGCAGTCGTAAATCTTGAAGTGTAATTCGAATGCTCGTTTTTTTTTCTTCAAGAGTATAAGGCTGGAAGAACTCTGTACGCTGCCAGGCTCTAAGAATATTGTGTGGAAGAGGAGAATGGGCCATCATAGCTCTTTGATAATTATTCAATAATTAATGAGTTAGATAATTTATCATAATTAATGCTGGTTTTGTAGACACTGCATGTTAGGTTAATTAATAAAAGTAATTTAAGTGATATGTGATTAAAACTACATAAATTACATTCATGCTACCATTTTCAGGTTATCTCTGCTTTTGAAACTCAAAATTTATTTCATTTTTATAATGTTTTTTCAGTTATTGTATACTCATTTTTATGTGCCATGCACTTCATATCTATATCTTTAGATATGAAGTATATCCCCATCTTTTGATTGAGAAATACTCATTGCTATAGTTGCATTATTCAATATAATAATTGATTGTTAATCTAGGTCGTCCTCTATCAACTTGAAAATTTTTCTAAGGATTCATATGAGCACATTACTTGAATTAACCGAAGAGAATTTTGACAGTGTTATTAGTGCCAAAGGGGTCAGTGTTATCAGGTTCTGGGCACCGTGGTGTGAGCCATGTCGTATGGTTGCGCCGACGTTTAAGCAGTTATCAATTGATATGCAAAATAAGGCCACTTTCGGCGAAATTGATATTGAACGATTCAATACTATCGCTATGAAGTATGGTATCCGCGGTATACCAACAACGTACATTTATAAAGATGGGAAACCTGTTGATTCTATAGTCGGAGTCGCTTCGTTATCACAATTTAAGAATATGGTTGCTCGAAATCTGTAGTCCAGATTTCGCCATTTAAAAATCTGCCTTGCCTATATTATGAAATATCAATCAAAAGGTAAGGCAGTTATCAATACCGTGATATTTTCCAATTGAAATTAAATAACAGTCTCTAAATTTAATATATATACACAATGGATTTCAAGATGCATCGCGGCGGCAAGGGAGTTCATCCCCGGGAGCATAGATAACTATGTGACCGGGGTAAGCGAGCACAGCCAACAAAGAGGCAACTTGAAAGACGCAGTGTATAGGATTTTTAATCTCATCCATATAATATATGCGGCTCTATAATTATTGGAGAATGTTATGCAACTTTCAGATTTAGGAAATAGAATCTGCATTATGGGGCCTTCGAATAGCGGTAAATCTACACTTGCTAATGCAATCTCCAAAAAATGTAATTTGAAAGTCACTCATTTGGATCAACTTTTCCATTTGCCGAATACAGATTGGCAGGAACGCTCTGTCGATGAATTTATCTCGTTGCATGATATGGCAATTAAAGAAGAAAGCTGGATTATTGATGGAAACTACGGAAGATGCTTGCCACAACGCTTATCCAGAGCAACAGGAGTTATTTTATTAGATGTTTCAACGCCATTGAGCCTGCTTCGCTATATAAACAGAACGTTATTCCAGCGTAAACGATATGGTGGATTGGAAGGCAATCAAGACTCAATCAAATGGGAGATGCTTCACCACATCACTGTTGTTACACCCAAAAATCGAAAACGCTATGCTGCAATGTTTGAAAAATTGGCCATACCAAAAATAAAACTAAGTTCTATTAAAGAGATGAAAGAACAATTTGATAAATGGGAGCTATTTTAAATAGAAACTGATATAAATTAGTTTTCATTATATTTATATCTAAAATAACCAGATGGATTAATTTATTTTAGATATAAAATATAGATTTAAAATTCATAGTGTTATTATTTTCATGAATTGTTTTATGTCCTGTTAACTCCCTATTCTATATAGCTTATTTTGGATTTTTTCTTATATGCCAAACAAACTTTAGGTTTGTTTATTTAGAATTTATCTATTTAAATCTTATTCATTCTATATTTAAAATCCATCGTTATGCAGGTTGTAGACTTCTTATGAAATAACATTTTTAAATAGAATAAGTAACAAAATATAGCCAGACAACCAAAGGATAAATCCGAGTAAACAGCGTAAATGTACACTCTGCACGTCCCTTGTCCTGCGTTTTCACTTTATTAGCAGCCTGATAAATGTAACTAATTGTTAAGTCTTGAGTAACAAGACAGCGTAACTAGTTTTAATCATTACAAAAAATAAGGGGATAACAATGAAGAGGCAAAAATTGATGAAGCAGATCGTTATCGCCATTTTGCTTGGTGTGATAACGGGATGGGGATTTAATCGTTATCTTGATGCCAGTCAGGCAAAAGAAATTGCCTCTTATATCAACATTATTACCGATGTCTTTCTGCGCCTGATAAAAATGATTATTGGGCCGCTTATATTTTCCACGATTGTTGCCGGATTAATGTCAATTGGAGGCTCATCATCTGTCGGACGGATCACTATCAAAGCAATGATATGGTTTATTGTTGCTGGTTTGATTTCGATTAGCATTGGCACTCTGATAGCTAATCTGTTCCAGCCAGGGGTTGGATTGAATATTGCAATTCCACAACATGGAAATATCGATACGAGTCTGAATGCTGGTGAATTTTCCCTGAAAAATTTTATCAGTCATATATTCCCCAGTAGTTTTGTGGAAGCTATGGCAAATAATGAAATCTTACAGATCCTTATTTTTTCTCTCTTTTTTGGTTCAGCATTGTCATATATTTGCCGGAGTAGCAAGAAAGCAAGCCCTATAGTGACTATGATTGAAGATCTGGGACGCATTATGTTCCGCATCACAGATTATGTTATGGCATTGGCTCCAATTGCGGTATTTGCCGCCATTGCCTCTGCGATTACTCTTGAAGGGATGGGGTTGCTTTATGAATATGGAAAATTAATTACTCTCTTTTATCTGGGGATACTTTTACTTTGGTGCATTTTACTGGCTGTTGGATTTCTTTTCCTCGGTAAGGATGTTTTTTTGCTGATGAAGCTTATCAGAGAGCCTATCATACTGGCCTTTGCCACTGCGAGTAGCGAATCTGCCTATCCAAAGACGATGAATGCACTGAACTGCTTTGGTGTGCCGAAAAAAATTTCCAGTTTCGTATTGCCTCTGGGTTACTCATTTAACCTTGATGGCTCAATGATGTATCAATCCTTTGCCATTCTCTTTATTGCGCAGGCTTACAATATTGATTTGAGTATCACAGAACAGATCCTGATTATGTTAACGTTGATGGTTACCAGCAAAGGCATGGCTGGCGTAGCTCGTGCTTCTGTAGTGGTTATTGCCGCCACTCTCCCGATGTTCAAACTGCCTGAAGCGGGCATATTATTGATCCTTGCTATTGACCAGCTCCTCGATATGGGACGCACAGCCACTAATGTGGTAGGTAACTGCATTGCTACATCAGTTATTGCTAAATTGGAGGGAAAGCGGGGTAGTTCTGAATCCGAAGTGCAGGAAAAAGAGTTTGTCGGGCATGATAGTTAAATCATTGGGGAAATTACTGCACTTTTCGTTTTTACATATGATTGATATGTTTGGTGTCAGGGTATTATTAAATTAGATTCATCACTAAATAGACTTGCTATTTTTTATTTGATAGAAAAAATATAATAAATATAGCTAAATTTAATACTTTAATTTAGAGGGAAGCTTTACCAATTTAATTAAATTGGTACTGAAATAATTCATTAAGACTATAACATTATAAAAGTGTTGTAGAAGATGGAACATGGTTACCATGATCAAGAGTTTAAAGCACAAGGGAATGAAAAAATTCTTCTTAAATAATGATAGTAGTGGGTTGGAACAAAAATTAGTTCTTCGAATAAAAAACCGACTTACAATTATCGATTCTGCCAGTTGTATTGAAGCTATTAATTTTCTTAGTTATGATCTTCATGAATTAAAAGGTAATCGTAAAAATATCTGGTCAATCAAAGTACCAGGAAATTGGCGTATCACATTTAAATTTATAAACGGTGATGCTGAAATTCTTAATTTGGAGGATTATCACTAATGCAAATGGTTGACCCTGCACATCCTGGTGAAATTATTGCAGAAACATTAATCGAAATGAATGTGAGTTTGCGCCAGTTTGCTAAGGCAATGGAAATCGCGCCTTCTACTGCTAGCAGGCTTCTTTCAGGACAGACATCTGTCACTCCTGAAATGGCGTTGAAGTTATCCATAGTGATTGGCAGTACACCAGAAACGTGGTTAAAAATACAGGCTAATTACAGCTTGCGAGAGGCTGAAAAGCATCTTGATTTAAGTCACTTGCACCGTTTAACGTTTGCTTAATTTTTATACCTGAGACATAAATGGTGCGTCAAAACAGCAGATGAGCTTTGAGGTTGGTATCAAAGATGTCTTTTTTAAGAAAATGTCGACTATGGTTATTGTTTGTTTTTTATTCTTTTGGATGATTTGAGGAGTTGCAGTTTAACCGCAACTCCCCACAACGACTTCACTCCACAACTTCTTTCTTCTTAATCCCCCCATAAACTCCAGCTGTTAACATAGTACCTACCAGAATAGCTCCCAAGTAAGGCAATACAGGTGTAATTGCACCCGGTATCAGCAGTACAAACAGTCCGCCATGTGGTGCCATCAGTTGTACGCTGAAGTACATCGAAAGCGCTCCTGTAACTGCACCTCCGAGAATGCAGCTTGGCAGGACTCTTACCGGATCTTTCGCTGCAAATGGAATCGCTCCCTCCGAGATAAAACATAGCCCCAGTACTAGTGCCGCTTTTCCACCTTCGCGCTCATTTTGATCAAATTTATTTCTCGCAATCACAGTTGCCAGCCACATGGCTAATGGTGGAACCATTCCCGCAGCCATAATTGCGGCCATCGGGCCGTAGCTCTGGGCACTCAATAATCCTACGCCAAAGGCATAAGCGGCTTTATTCACCGGCCCGCCCATGTCGGTGCACATCATTCCGCCCAGTATTGCGCCGAGGATCACGGCATTGGTGGTTCCCATGGATTTCAGCCAGTGAGTCAGCCATTCCATAATCGCTGAAACGGGTTTACCGACAACGTAAATCATGATTAACCCCGTCGCCAGTGTTGCGACCAACGGAATAATCAGGATTGGTTTTAATGCTTCCATGCTTTGTGGCAGACGAAGTCTGGTTGTCAGAAATTTGGCAACATAACCAGCAAGAAAGCCTGCAATGATCCCGCCGAGGAAGCCCGCACCAGTGCTAACGGCGAGCATTCCGCCGACAAGTCCGGGAGCCAATCCCGTACGTCCTGCGATGGAGTAGGCGATGTAACCGGCAAGAACGGGTACCATGAGGGCAAGTGCCGAGCCGCCGCCGATTTGCATCAGGGCTGCCGCCAGTGTGCCCGATTCTTTAAAGGCTTCGATGCCGAAGACAAATGACAATGCGATGCACAGGCCACCCGCGACGACCATGGGTAACATGTAGGAAACGCCGGTCATCAGGTGCTGGTAAATAGGAGTATTTTTCTGATTGTTCCTGCTGGGGACAGAAGTTGTGCTAGTAGCGGTATAAATCTCAGCTTTGGTTAGGGCGTTATCCAACTCGCTGGCAGTTTTTTTCAGGGCTGCTCCTGTCGAGGTGCGGTAAAGGCGTTTGCCGGAAAAAGGGGTGAGTTCGACCTCGATATCGGCTGCGACAATCACGAAATCTGCTGCTGCGATTTCGGCATGAGTGAGAGAATTTTCGCTTCCCACGGAGCCTCGGGTTTCTACTTTGATTTGCCAGCCGCGTTTTTGTGCTTCTGTTTCCAGTGCCTTGGCTGCCATAAAGGTATGGGCGACACCGGTTGGGCAGGCGGTAATGGCAACGATGTTGACAGGCTTTTGCTGAACCCCGTTTTCTGCTGTATCAGCGGTGTGTTGCTGATGATAAACACTCGCTTCTGTTTGGGCTTTGTGGAGAAATACCTCGGATTCGCTGATTAACTGTTCTGCGGAGCCAATGAATATTTTCTTTCCATACAAATTATTGCCGAGCAGATTCAGGCTGTCCGGTACAGATTCTCCGATGATGATCACCAGTTCAGCCGTACTTAGATCGTCAGTCAGGGTAAGACCATGTTGGGCTATGACATTCTCCAGTGTTTGTCTGGCGAAGTAGGCGCGTGCTTGTCCTTGTTTCTCATTGCTAATAATCAGTATGTTCATGGCGTTCTCATCTTATTGTTGTTTGCTTTTCGATGGTTGTCTTTTTCGATTGTTTTTTTAATGAAATGAGTTCCACTTTTGTCATCAAGCAGGCGAGTTGCTGGCGGTCGATATTGCCGACGTTACTTTGGCTGACGGTCATGGCAGAAATGGCGGTGGCAAGGCGCAATGTATGTTCGCAGGGTTGTCCCATCATCAAGCCGTAAATCAGGCTACCCACCATGGCATCACCGGCGCCGACGGTACTGACAATTTCACAGTGCGGTGGTCTGGCGTGCCAGGCTCCGGCTGAGTTAACCAGAATGGCCCCTTCTTCGCCTAATGAGACGATGACATGTGAGATCCCCTCCGCACGTAGCTGCTGGGCAGCGCTGATGATATCTTCCTGAGTCAGTAAAGGTCTGCCTGCCCAGATTTCCAGTTCATGGCGGTTCGGTTTAACCATCCACGGTTGTGCTTTAATTCCGGCAGTGAAGGCTTCCTGGCTACTATCGAACACAACACACATACAAGCTTCGCGCAGTTGCTGCATCCAGTCAGTGAAGTCATCCGGCTCAACGCCTGCTGGCAAGCTGCCACTGACGCACACCATGTTGAACTCCCGCAGCCATGTGAGGGAGTTTTTGGCAAAGCTCTGCCAGTCTTCTTTACTGATATTGAATCCTGAAAAATTGAAATCGGTGACAAGGCCGTTCTGCTCGGTGAGTTTGACGTTGATACGCGTCCGGCCTTCTACTATCTGGAATCGGTCAGTGATGCCCAGTTCTGCGAAAGTTTTTTGGAAGCTGCTCTGGTTCTCTTTACCGAGAAAACCACCTACAGTAACGTCAATGCCGAGTGTTTTGAGGATCTTCGCAACGTTGATGCCTTTGCCTGCCGGATATAATCCCGCAGTTTGGATCCGATTAACTTGACCGGTTTTTATATCTCCGGTTAACCCGACCAGATCGTAGGCAGGATTGAGGGTGATGGTGGCTACTCTTTTATTCATTCCATGTTTGTTCATGCGATATCTTCACCCAGATTGTTGTTGATAAGATTTTTGATGGCGTCCAGAGCCTCTTTGGCGTCCGGGCCGGAAGCAGTAAAACGGATACGGTCTCCCCGTTTAATGCCCAAACCGGCAACCAGCATCAGTTTGCGGCCATCAACGGGGATGGTGTCTCCATCCAGATGGATGATGGTAATGCGGCTGCTGAATTGTTTGATGGTATTAACCAACAGTGCACTGGGGCGGGTATGTAGCCCGTGTTCATTGGGCAGGATAAAATCTGCGGTCAGGGTATTTTTTGCTTGTGATGCAGCTTGTTGTGCGGCCTTAGTGGTCAGTAATGTAATGAGCGCTGCATGATCCTGAGCTCGTTGCAGTTGCTCACCTTTTCCTTGCTGGATCAGGTTGTTTAGATTAGTTAGCAGGCTATGGAGCTGATCGTCTGCATAGGCAATGGTGATGAGCAAGCTGACCGGTTTTTCATCAAGATTATCTGTATTCATACTGAAGGAAGCTTGTGGACGGGCGATGGCAACGGCATTACGTAAGCTACCCTGTGAACTGTCACTCAACCAGATCCCTTGCCCCAGATGTATGGGGGATCTCGCGAGGATATCGGCAATAAATGCGGCATTCACCGAGCTGGTTTTTTGCAGGCGAGCGAGGTTCAGCGCCTGCAAGGTTTCCAGATCTCTGGCGTCAATATCCAGTGTGATTGTAGAGGCATCCAATAGATAGGGCGGTTGTGGGTTCATGAGTAATCGGTAGAGTTCATCTGCCGAGGTGGTTTTTGCCATCTGACTGGCTCGATTTTCATCACTGAGAATCGGGAGTAACTGATGTAGCAGCTTCAGATGCTCGTCAGATTTTGCTGCAATGCCGATAACGATGTAGGCAGTCTGGTTATCACCCCAGTCAACACCATCTGGGAATTGCATCACCTGTACACCCGTATGAAGTACGTTGCCGAGTGTGGCATGAGTACCATGCGGGATAGCAATACCGTTACCCAGATAGGTTGAAGACTGTGTTTCACGCTCCAGCATCCCATCAACATACTCTTTACTGACATATCCGGCGGTGGTTAAAACATCGGCAACCTGCTGAATTGCATCTTCTTTATTGTCAGCATGTGCTGCCAGATGGATATTTTGCAATGTTAGGTGAAACATTTTACCTCCCTATATACTCTATAACATTTGTTGAAACGATTCAGTTTTTTAGGGGTGAAAAACCGACGTTGAATAAATTCACGTTATTTTTTATTAAGTAGGTGGATAGTTTTATTTTTCTACGTTGAAGTTACATTAATCCTAACGCTAGGAAATAGTATAGTAATTGATATAATGTGATTTTTATTAGTAACTATTTTTCATAATTATTAACGAGTTGTTTATTGGTTTTTTGTTATTCAGGTAATATTTGCTAATCACCTGTATTGTCAGGAAAGTATCGTTAAATAGTTAATGTGTAAAGTAACGTTTTATATTATTTCCTGAAAGAGTGATAGTGATCTTAATTATTTTAATTTCAGTTAAATTAAATGATTATAAAGTTCATTATTAGAATAATAAAAAATCATATGAATAGATTAATAAATTCTCTTATCAAAGAGATATTCTATTTATGAATGTGAATTCTTGGTCTGAAAAAGGTTTGAGTATGTTGTATTGGAAAGAAAGGCGGTGTACTGTCTTTGCTGACTGAAAAATAGTCAATAAAAGTGTGTTACAGGCTGGATAAATCCGGTTCAAAATGGCCTGAAATGCGAACATACATGAAATGTTAATAAAAAATAGCATATTGCCATATTTCGGCTTTCAATTTCGGCGTACTGCGTTTATTATGCGCGCTTCGTAATTTCAACCGGCGCCACTGGCTTTGAGCTTCAGCGGAGAAATAATGCTTCCTGTTAGCTGACACAGTCTTTTCCCGTGGCGGTTCTATCTGCATTATTCCAAGGGATAGATGATAGCATAAATGACTGAGAATACCTCTCTGATACCACTCGTTGAATTAAAGTCCTTAAGTAAAGGCTTCGACGGCAAGCAAGTTATTTCACAGCTCGATCTGACAATCAATGATGGCGAGTTTCTGACCATCCTTGGTCCATCCGGTTGTGGTAAAACCACAGTACTTCGTCTGATCGCCGGGCTGGAAGATGCTGATAGCGGCAAAATTTTATTGGAAGGGCTGGATATTACTGATATCCCGGCCGAGAACCGTCATGTTAATACGGTTTTCCAAAGTTATGCCCTGTTCCCTCATATGACCGTATTTGAAAATGTTGCCTTTGGACTGCGTATGCAGAAAACACCGGAAAAAGAGATTGCTCCGCGTGTTGAAGAAGCATTGCGTATGGTGCAGCTTGAAGAGTTTGCTCAACGTAAGCCCGCACAGCTTTCCGGTGGTCAACAGCAGCGAGTGGCGATAGCTCGTGCGGTTGTGAATAAACCCAAAGTTCTTCTGCTGGATGAGTCACTGTCAGCGCTCGATTATAAGCTGCGTAAGCAGATGCAGAATGAGCTGAAAGCACTCCAGCGTAAACTCGGTATTACTTTCATTTTCGTCACGCATGATCAGGAAGAAGCGCTGGTCATGTCTGACCGTATCGTGGTTATGCGCGATGGGCGTATCGAACAGGATGGTTCTCCGCGCGAGATCTACGAAGAGCCGAAAAATCTGTTTGTTGCCCGCTTTATCGGCGAAATTAATATCTTTGACGCCAAAGTATTGCACCGTATTGATGATCAGCGGATACGTGCTGATGTGGAAGGCCACGAGTGTGATATTTTCACCGCTCTGCCAGTAACCGCCGGACAAATATTGAAGGTGCTGTTGCGCCCGGAAGATCTGCGGGTAGAAGAGATCAATAATGGTGAGCAGGTATCGGGCCTGATTGGTTATGTTCGCGAACGTAACTACAAGGGAATGACGCTGGATTCCGTGGTCGAAATGGAAAACGGCAAAATGGTGATGGTAAGTGAATTCTTTAACGAAGATGATCCGGATGTTGACCATTCCCTGAACCAGAAGATCGCAGTCACTTGGGTAGAAAGCTGGGAGGTTGTGCTGGTCGATGAAGAAGTCGCGTAAACTATTCCAGAACATCGTCATTACAGGCATCGTATCCTGGCTGATGTTGTTTGTCTTTCTGCCGAATCTGATGATTATCGGCACCAGCTTTCTGACGCGTGATGATGCCAATCTGGTACAGATGGTATTCTCTCTGGACAACTATAGCCGCCTGTTCGACCCACTATATGCAGAAGTGTTAATACACTCGCTGAATATGGCGGTTATTGCAACTCTGTGTTGCTTGGTTATCGGCTATCCGTTTGCCTTTTTTCTGGCGCGGATGCCGAAAAAATTGCGTCCTCTGATGCTGTTCCTGCTTATTTTGCCATTCTGGACAAACTCGTTAATCCGCATTTATGGATTGAAGATGTTCCTCAGCACCCGTGGCTACATGAATGATTTTCTGTTGTGGACAGGAATTATTGAGAAGCCGCTGCGCCTGATGTACACCCCGGAAGCGGTGGTGTTAGGGCTGGTTTATATTCTGCTGCCATTTATGGTGATGCCTCTTTATTCAAGTATTGAAAAGCTGGATAAACCCTGTCTGGAAGCCGCTCGCGATTTGGGAGCAGGGAAGTTACAGACTTTTATCCGTATCATCATCCCACTGACGATGCCGGGTATTGTTGCTGGCTGTCTCTTAGTTCTGCTGCCGGCAATGGGGCTGTTCTATGTCTCTGATTTAATGGGCGGTGCGAAAAACCTGCTGATTGGTAACGTCATTAAAAGTCAGTTCCTCAATATTCGAGACTGGCCGTTTGGTGCGGCAACCAGTATTTGTCTGACGTTGGTAATGGGCATCATGTTGTGGGTTTACTACCGTGCGGCTAAGCTGCTGAACAAGAAGGTGGAGCTGGAATGATCGGACGCCTGTTGCGCGGTGGCTTCATGACCATCGTTTATGCTTACCTGTATATCCCGATTATTATTCTGCTGGTAAGTTCGTTTAACAAGTCACGCTTTGGTATCAACTGGCAGGGTTTTACAACTGAATGGTACAGTCTGTTATTTAATAACGACAGTCTGCTGCAAGCAGCGGGGCACTCCCTGACAATGGCTGTAGTCTCCGCAACATTTGCTACATTGATTGGTTCATTAACGGCAGTTGCGCTGTATCGTTATTCGTTCCGTGGCAAAAAATTTGTCAGTGGGATGCTGTTTGTGGTGATGATGTCACCAGATATTGTGATGGCGATTTCACTGCTGGTGCTGTTTATGTTGCTGGGCGTTTCACTGGGCTTCTGGTCACTGTTGTTTTCGCACATCACTTTTTGCCTGCCGTTTGTGGTAGTAACAGTTTATTCCCGTCTGAAAGATTTTGATGTCAAAATGCTGGAAGCTGCCCGTGATTTGGGGGCAAGTGAATTAACGATTCTGCGTAAGATTATCCTGCCACTGGCGATGCCGGCCGTGATGGCGGGATGGTTACTGAGCTTTACCCTGTCTATGGATGATGTGGTTGTTTCTTCATTTGTGACAGGGCCGAGTTATGAAATTCTGCCACTTAAGATTTACTCAATGGTGAAAGTAGGTGTTTCGCCGGAAGTGAACGCACTAGCTGCTATTTTGCTGGCTTTGTCACTGGTATTGGTACTGATTAGCCAATTTGTGATGCGTGATCGCACGGGTAAGTCTTAGGAATATTTTTAGCGTAGTCACTCGTTGGCTACGCTTTCACTTTCTCAATAACCTTATTTTTCTCTCAATTAATCAGCATTTCTTTCCTAAACCTTAATTTGGTAAGGAATAAGTGGCTTTACCCCATGTAAGGGCGCTTTTATAATAGCCGTTTTTTGGGGTAGGTTTATATCGAGCCTGCTGTATATGGGAATGACGCGATAATAACGCATCAACTGCGGGGAAACACTACATGAAAAACAGCATGAAAAAGTGGTTCTATCTGTTAGCCGCCGGGATGATGGCATTAAGCATTGGTTCGGTAAATGCTGCTGCCGAGAATGATGGCAAGACACTCTATTTTTACAACTGGACTGAATACGTTCCGCCTGGTCTGCTCAACCAGTTCACTAAAGAAACCGGAATCAAGGTGATTTATTCCACCTATGAATCCAATGAGAGCATGTACACCAAGCTGAAAACTTATAAAGACGGCGCTTATGATTTGGTTGTGCCCTCCACTTACTTTGTCTCCAAGATGAGCAAAGAAGGGATGCTGCAAAAAATCGATACCAGTAAGCTCAAGAATTTCCATAATCTTGATCCTAATCTGCTGCATAAGTCATTTGACCCAAAAAACGAATATTCCATTCCTTATATTTGGGGTGCGACAGCGATTGGTGTTAACAGTGATAATATCGATCCAAAAACCCTGACTTCTTGGGCTGAGTTCTGGAAGCCTGAGTACAAAAACAGTTTGGTATTGACGGATGATGCCCGTGAAGTCTTTCAGATGGCGTTGCTGAAGCTGGGGTATTCCGGCAATACGACAAATCCCAAGGAGATTGAAGCGGCGTATCAGGAACTGAGAAAGCTGATGCCAAATGTACTGGCGTTCAATTCAGATAACCCTGCTAATCCATTTATGGAAGGTGAAGTTGATGTCGGCATGATGTGGACAGGTTCTGCTTATGTTGCCCGTCAGGCGGGAACGCCTATTGATATTATCTGGCCGAAAGAAGGTGGAATTTTCTGGATGGATAGTCTGGCTATTCCGGCAAATGCCAAAAATGTCGAAGGTGCGATGAAGCTGATTGACTTCTTGCTGCGTCCAGAGATTGCGGCCCAAGTTGCAGAAACCATCGGTTATCCGACACCGAATCTGGCTGCGAAAAAATTATTGCCAGCTTCTGTATCAGGGGATAAGTCACTGTATCCTGATGAATCGGTGATCCAGAAAGGGGAATGGCAGAGTGATGTTGGTAATGCCAATGTCCTGTATGAAGACTATTTCCAGAAACTGAAAGCAGGTCAGTAATTCAGTATTAAATTTAGCTATAAGGGAGCATTTGACTCCCTTTTTTAATATTTACACGTTATTGCTTAAAGACCTGATTGCGATGCCAGATAACAAAGCTTTCTGACGGATAATAATCTTTTTGTTTGGGAAGTAATATTGACTGATTCGCGAAATTCCAGAATAACTGCCTGACCATCGGGCCGCCATTAATGTTCTCTGATACCAGTAATCTCATATTATCGTCAATACTGATGGAACCCATATCGAATGCAGAATGGTGCAATGAACAGAGAGCGATACCGTTATTTATCGTACATGGCCCACCGTATTGCTTCCATCTGATATGGGCCGCTTCCAGACCGACGGGGGTATCATCATGCCGAAGGTTATAACCGCATATTGCACACTCATAGTTATAGGCTCGTAGTATTTGCTGACGAAAATGGGGATCTCGCATCTTGCGGATATCACTCAAAGAGAAATCCAGTTGATTGGCGATCAGCTCCTGTATGCTATCAGGGAAATGCTCACTAAGGATCTGTTGTGCCAGTTTATCGATTAAGGCGGGTTTACTACGTAACAGTTGGTAGCTTTGTGGCTCGAAACCACCTTTAACACCAAATTCAATCAGTTCGCGTTTTGGCGGCTGTTTGCTACCTTTTTGTGGTGTGCATAGTTCAGTATTCTGTAATTCCCAGAAACCATCGCCCCGCAACCGCCAGAATGGTAAATGGGGTTCGTGGCTTTTACGTCTTGGCCCGAAATGAGCCAGAAGATTTAATAATGGCTGGTGGATTTCTTTTCCATAATCAAACAGTCTTTCGTGGCCTTTCTGGTACTGAGAGAGTACATACAGTAATAATAGTGGCTTATGAGGTGCACGTTGATCGCCTTTGCGCCAGACAGAAAGGTTTGAAATAGCGACTTGTAGTTCTTTGATAGTAGGCATTTAAGCTGTCTGATTAATGGATAAAGGTATTGCGATCATGCTCGCAAAAGTAGCGGAGGGCAAGGTGTTGCGCTTAATATGTGAATCCAATAAATTGAGATATCAAAATAAAGCTCATTGGGACAGTTGGTTTGATGATGAAAATCCTACGCCTGATTTTATGGTTGATAGGTCGCAGCCAGATGAGCAAAACCGAGAAGAGTTCAATTAAGCAAAGATTAAAATTTAACAATTAGATTAATGAATCCTCTTTACATCTTGAATTTCTACAACTAGTATACCCAGCTCAAATCTTCCTGAATTATGCTGCTGCAGGAAAAACAAGACTTCTTCCCTCTCAAAACGGAAGAAGCGATTTTTTGTTTTTCTAGGTAGCTTACATGTCTACATTAAATCGTTTACAAAAACGTCTGTCCCGTCAGGGAATTGAAACTTATTACGAAAACAATACTTATCATTTCAATCAAAATCAGGTGGAAGCCAAAGTCCTGTTACCGGAATCTTTGCCACTGGAAGAAAAAGCTGTACAGCAATTGCTTGATTTGGCTTCGGTTCGGGTTCCCGGCAGTGATGCAAAAGTTTGTCAGGCTCGTGCAACACCAGATTTTCATCCAGGCACGACAGCGCCTGTAGGTAGTGTTGTGGCAACCACAGAAGATTTAGTGATCCCTGCTGCAATTGGTACGGATATTAATTGTGGTATGCGTCTGCTGACAACCGGGTTGAGCTATGAAGAAGCAAACAGCCAGAAAGAAGCATTGGTTCAGCAGCTAAAAAACGTCTTACTATTGGATCAACGCAATGTCCCTGTTACTCCCCGATCATTTAGCGCCTTATTTGATGAGGGATTGGCTGCGTGGTTGCAGGAATTACCCCGACAAGGAATTTGGCAGCAGGCTGATTTCAGCCGGATGTATGTTGAATTAAACGCAGTATTGAGTACACATGCAGTAAAAGCTCATAGTCGATATGCTCCGGAAGCGTTTTTTGAGCAGCGGGAAATTATCCGGCCAGCCAGCCTAGGAACGGTTGGCTCTGGTAATCACTTTGTTGAGTTGCAGATCGTGGATACTATTTTCGACAGACATGCCGCTTATGCTGCTGGTCTGCGCGAGGGGGATATCTTGATAATGATCCATACCGGCTCACGGGATGTTGGGTTTTATGTTGGTCAGCGTTGGTCTGATAAAGCGAAGGCACTTTGGCCTGCGGCAGAAAAATATCCGGCCTCCGGTCTGTTTGGCCTGACGGCGGAACATGCTCAGGAATATTTATTGGCGATGGGTGTTGCTGCACGTTATGCGTGGGCGAATCGTATTGTCCTGACTGAATTAGTGCGTTCGCAATGGCAAAAGGTATTCGAACAGGATAAAAGCCGTCTGCTTGTCGATCTCTCGCATAATATTATTTTTCCTGAACAGGGAATGAACCTTCACCGTAAAGGTGCAACTCCGGCGCGAGCCGGGGAGTTGGCATTAATTCCCGGTTCAATGGGGGATTATTCTTATCTCGTCATGGGAAAAGGTCATTCAGACTGGTTATGGTCATGCTCACATGGTGCCGGTCGTTCAGTACGCCGTCAGGAGATGCGTAGTAAGGCTCTAAAACCACAAGAAAATCGCGGTTTGCCGTGGCAGTGCATTACTCTGAAAAGTGAGCGTTTACGGGAAGAGGCACCTTCGGCTTATAAACCCATTACACCTGTCATCGAAGTTCAGGAACAAGCTGGATTAATTAAATCAGTGGCAAGAGTCAGGCCATGGCTTACGTTTAAAGCCTGATATTAGCGAAGATTTAAAGGCTGGTTTTGACCAGCCTTAATTATCAAAGCAACATCTTTAGTTATTCTTTATCATCTTCATTCAAATAAAAATCAATATTTGATGATTTTTAATAATTAATTGAACAATATATTTCATATGAAATTGTGAATTCATAGTTATTTTATTTTTTTATTGTTTTCAGAAAACAAATGAATTTATCTGGTTTTAATAAACATTAAATAGCCATTGAGTTTTTATAAGTCAATGAATCAATCCCCTTTGCTTTTCCAGTCAGAAACAGGTATTGGATTACTATATAATTAAACTTGATTTTTTATTTTCCCCTTACGTTGAATAAATGTTTTCATAGTCTATTAAGTTATAACCATTATTTATGTTAAGTTTGTAATCGCATCATTCAAAGCTATACTCCAAACTGCAAGAGTTGATTTCGGGTTAAAGTACTTCTAACCAGAGGATTTATATATGAAGAACTTGAAGTTATCAGTTGCGGCATTACTGGTGTTGTTTTCAAGTGCAGTACTTGCAGCGCCAGCAGTACCAACAGAGCCTGTTTCTAAGCCTGTGATACCTGTGGAAAAAAGTATAAAATCGGTAAAAAATAAAACCGGTTCATTAGAAAAACAAGTGCAGAAGAACAGTAAGAAATCAACAAAGAAAAGGAAAGCGACTCCAACAAAAGCGGTGAATACCGCACTTTGTAAAGACGGAACATATAGTAAGAGCAAATCACGCAAAGGCGCATGCTCTCGCCATGGCGGGGTTGCCAAGTGGTTGTAGTTTTCTGTTGATTTCTTATCATATCCAATTAGGGAGCCTAGGCTCCCTAATTATTTTCCAATTGATATCGTTTTAATTGGTTCAAAAGAATATATCGACTACCGTAGAAAATAGAATTTTACCGATATTAGTAATGTGTTTTTTATTTGAGAATGTATTTAATTATAATGAAAGATGAGATTCAATTTTTATTGATAGGATAAGTGTGGATGAGGTTATATTAAATCAATTGATTTAAAATGACCCTGTTACTTATTTAACTTTATTGTTTAAATATAACTAACCAGCAAAATAGATAATGAGAAATAGATAAAATCATATCTGATAATTGATGTAGTATCGCTAATGTTTTATCAATCGAGTAAACGTGGGTGGATGGTGATTTTTTTATTTAAAATAAATGGGTTGATAATGTTTTTCTGAACATGAGTTTTCTATTTTTAGGTGGTAAATTAATATGTTAATAGGTATTATTTCGGGATAAAAATCCAATAATTATTACACTTATTTACTATGTTGAGTGAAAAATATAGATTATTATCAGTAACGTGCTAATATTCGTTACGTAAATAGTTTGTGCGAATCACGAATAAAGATAGCTATAGGTTAATTGCTTTGTTAATATTCGTGTGTTTTCAACCAGAGTAATAAAACGAGGAGAAGCAAATGCCCTCTCGAATGATGAGGACAACTGCGGTCTTCGCTTTCTTTCTCTCTTTAATCTTTACTGGTTTGAGCAGTGCTTCAAAAAATAGCTCAAAAATGGAAGAGTATTCTCACAGTGGCATCAAACATCATTTGCCTGATTTGCGAAAATACCCTTCTGGCGTACCCAGAAAGAAAGCGTTTTTGAACCTTGTTGTCCCTGTAATTGATAAGCATAATCAACAGATTATGCGAGACCGTAAATGGGTTCTGTCACACCATCATACTTCTAAATGGTCTGCACAGGATATCAGGAGGTTGCAAAGGATCTGTTCTGATTACAAAATGACTTGTACCTCACCACAACGCACCAATTGGCAGAAGTTAATTAGTAGAGTTGACATCATTCCAACCCATTTTGTTGCTACTCAGGCCGCAGCAGAATCTGGTTGGGGAACATCAGAACTTGCGCAGAAAAACAATAACCTGTTTGGAATGCGCTGTAGATCATGTGGTCATGCCAAAGGGAAAGTCAAAGGCTATTCCGTCTATGATACGATTGAAGATTCGGTCATTGCCTATATGAAAAATATGAATACGCACCGTGCTTATGAGTCACTGCGTATTTCACGCGCCAGGCAACGAACAGAGCAGAAGCCGCTGAATACCAGCAAACTTATCGATAATTTGCATGGTTATTCTGAATTAGGTGCTGTCTATAATCGTTATTTACACCGGGTATTTGATGGAAATAAGGAATTGATTTCACAGGTACTGGAATACGATAGTTATAGCCAATAAGGCAAGTAATATGGTAATTCATCAAATAATCCGCACCGTATTAATTACGCTGCGGATTATTTTTATTACGACATCTTCAGTTAATAGATTTGGGAGTACATGCCAGAGGAAACGGTATATAGCTAATAAAAAAGCAATCGATATATTATCTATTGTAAATATAAACAAATTCCATAACATAGAGGGGATCGGGATTGTGTTTTTCCTACAATGATAAATGGTTAGCTAGAGCCTAATATGAACTTCTTTTCTTTTGAGTTTCTTGGAGCATTTGTTATTCTGCTCTTTGTTTACTGGCTGTTACAGAAAGCCCCCAGGCTACAAAATGGATTGTTAATTTTAGTTAGTTATTTATTTATATTCTCTTTTTCAGCAAATTTTGTTTATGTTCTATTCATCTACACTCTGTTTATTTACTTTTTAGCCAATATTCTCAGTCGGTATTTATCTCATAAAATTATATTTACTTTACTGACATTGGGTATCCTTAGCTGTTTTACTGCATTTAAATACTATTCTTTCTTTCAGGAGGCAATACAACAGGCATTAGGTAGTATAGGTCTTAATGTAGAGCTACCGGTTCTTGAACTGTTATTACCGTTAGGTTTGTCATTTTATGTTTTTCACTCAGTCAGTTATGTAGTTTCTGTCTGTAAGAAAGAACTTTCACCCGCCTCATTACCTGACGTTATCCTATATCTTTGCTTTTTTCCAAGCCTTGTAGCAGGCCCGATCAATCGGGCCAAAGATTTTCTACCACAGATTCAGGCATCATCCAGAATCATTCTGGAACCCTTGAAAGCCTTGCTTTTGATTGCGCTGGCTGTTGGAAAGCTATTTCTGCTCAGTGCAACACTGACCGAAAATTTCGTTAATCCGGTATTTGAGGATCCGGCTGGTTATCATGCAGGTCAGGTTTTGGTAGCGATTTATGCTTATGCATGGAATATCTATTTTAATTTTTCCGGTTATACCGATTTGGTAACAGGGATAGCGTTATTACTCGGCTTCAGAGTACCGCAGAATTTTAATGCCCCTTATCTGGCAGAGAACCTGCAGGTGTTTTGGCGTCGCTGGCATATCAGCCTGTCCACCTTTATCCGTGACTATGTTTATATTCCTCTGGGAGGAAATAAAAAGGGCGCTATCCGCAAAAATTTGAATCTGTTTGCTGCGATGGTTATCTCTGGATTGTGGCATGGTGTGGGAATAAATTTTATTCTTTGGGGCGCTATTCACGGTCTGGGGCTAATCTTCCACAATATAAAGCGCTTCCTGTTTTCTTCATCAGGAAAACGTCATGAAACATCAGCTAAAAACCCTGTTTTGTTATTTTTATCCCGTGTGATGACATTCCATTTTGTTTGTCTGGCATGGGTGTTTTTCCGAAGCCCAACACTGAATGATGCTTTGACGGTATTGGGTCAGCTTTTCTCCGGTGATATCTTGGCATCTTTGCTTTCCAGTAGTGCTTTGCTAGCCACCTTTTGGGGGCTGTTTATTGCTTATCCATTACTGGCGAAGATCAGAAATTCAATGGAAAGAAATTTCCGGCATATTTCATGGCTATATTATCCGGTTCCTCTGGCACTGGTTCTCACATTGGTATTTATATTGTCACCTTCCGGAATGCCTGGGTTTATCTATGCTAACTTCTGAATTTACATCTACATTTAAGAATGTCGGACGGGTTATTTTCATCGTTTTTTTGACCACACTACTGTTAATCTGGCTGAATCAAAGTTCACTGGATAATTTCTGGCAGCAGAAATATCACCGTAATAGCCCGTGGACTGTTCTGAAAGGTGAGCCGCTATGGGATTTGGGGAATAATATACAGCAAGGGGTTGTTGCGGCTGGTGAGACGTTTATAGCATATGCAGGCGGCCATCATCAGGAAAAATCACAGCAAGCTCGTGATAATGGTGGATCTTCCCCCGCATTATTACCTGAATTTCAGGTTGGGTTACATTTTTTGCAGGGCTATATTTATCCGGTAGAGAGTCGTTATTTAAAGTTTCCTGATTTATTAAGGAAGGATATTAAAATCCCATCATCACCTTTATTGGTCAATAATCAAAAGACCAATCGTTCCGTTGAGATTATTCAGAAAACGGAGGTCAGGTTAGGAAACAGGGATAAGGTACTTTTTGCCGGAGATTCGATGATGCAAGGAGTGGCTCCACATCTGAAGCGCCGTCTTTATCAGGAATATGGTATTTCCGGCATCAATTTGAGCAGACAAAATACCGGACTGACTTATTCTGGTTTCTTTGACTGGCCGAAAGCGATCCGCAATGCGTTAAATCAGGATCCGGATATCAGGTTGGTTATCGTATTTTTAGGGCCGAATGATCCGTGGGGTATTCCTGCCAAGCCCGGAGAAAGTTACCTGAAATTTGCGAGTGAAAGTTGGGAAAGTGTTTATCGCCAGAGGATCGAAGTTATCCTTAATGATGCCCGTGAGCATAATGTTGATGTTATCTGGATCGGGCCGCCTAATATGCGTCAGAAAAAGCTTTCCGGCAATATGGCTTACCTCAGTAAATTGTATCAGGCGGAGGTGGCAAAAATGGGTGAGATTTATGTTTCCGTCAATGATATGTTCAAATATCAGTCAGAAAATTACTCAGATTATATTGGTGATGGCAGCAGTACAATCAAACTCAGAAGTGGTGATGGTATTCACTTTAGTTTGAGTGGGCAGAAAGTCATTGCTGACTCTATCTTTTCATTAATCACCGCTATTCAGGAGCCAGTTGAGGAAAATGCAGCCATTCAGACAGTTCCATAGGTTTTACCGGTTAATGGGTGCAGGTTTAATCCTCTTGCTTTCTATGGGCTTATTATCATGCCATGAAAAAAAGCCTCTACCTCCATCGGAATCTCAGGTAACGCAGATAAATTATCAGAAGCAGCTAGTGGACTTTTCTGAGCCTAATCTCGCATTGTTGGCTGATAAATTGCGCCACAGCCATTCCCAGACGCTGCATATCGTACAATTAGGAGACTCCCATACTGCTGCTGATTTTTTCACAGGTAAGCTACGGGATTTATTTCAGCAACGCTATGGTGATGCGGGGCCAGGTTTTGTCAGCCCGATGACAATTCCGGGCCAGCGCAATGCGAGAGTTAAATTCTCCGGTGATAAGACGGGCTGGTGGCTTTCTTCCAGCCGAAAAGAGGACAGGGCTGATTTTCCTCTGGGTGGGTTTATCGCTATGCCTGAACGTGCTGGCAGCACAATAACAATGAATTTATCTCCGTCTGATAATCACAAGTATCGAATGCGTGTTCTTTATCAGTCTCATGATGAAACTTATTTGAAGCCGCAATCCTCTCTTTTATGGCGATTACCTGCGACACAAAGTGAATGGCGTTTTTCACCGGATAACCCTGTTTTTTTTCCGCTTAAGCTCTCCGCACACGATGCTCAGTTAAAAATTGGTGGCTGGCTGATAAGTCGCCAGAATAGCGGGGTTCTGTTATCTGCACTCGGGATTAATGGCGCGACCATTAATATGCTGAATAAATGGCAGCCGGAATGGATTAATACTCTGGCACAAGTGAAGCCGGATTTAGTTATTCTCGCCTATGGCACGAATGAGGCTTTTAATGATGCTTTAGACCTTGATGGCTATCGTCAGGAACTGATCGCAAAAATACAGAAGATCCGCAGTGTGATACCAGACGCGGTGATCCTGCTGATTGGCCCGAATGATTCTTTGAAAAACAAACATGCGATAGGTTGTGAAGAGCAGCAACCTGCCTTGCTCAGAGATGTTATTCGGATTCAGCAGGAAGTCGCCAGCAAACAACATACTTTGTTCTGGAACTGGCAGGCATTTATGGGAGGAACATGCTCAATTCGCATCTGGGAGCAACAGGGTCTTGCGCGTCCTGATTATATCCACCTTTCTGCTGCGGGTTATGAACGTAGTGCGGAAGGGCTTTATAAGCAGTTTATTGATTTAATTGGGGAGTAAATCGGTGGTGAGGGCAGGATGCCAAAAAGATCTTAAAATAGCACTTTTAAAGGTGCTATAATAAGTCTTTATTAATAAGGAGGACAGTATGTCATATCAGATTCTGACAACGATAGCAGCCAGTATTACCGATCTAAAACGTAACCCAATGGGAACGGTTGCAGATGGAGAAGGTGGGGCTGTTGCTATTTTGAATCGCAATGAACCCGCATTCTATTGTGTACCTCCAGAGCTTTATGCGTACTATTTGGAACTTGCCGAAGATGCTGAGTTAAACAAAATGGCTGATGAGCGGATGGAGTTTCCTGAATTTGTGAGCGTAAATCTCAATGAGTTATAGTCTCAAATTTGAAAAACGGGCATTGAAAGAATGGGGAAAGCTCGGTCATCCCGTTCGGGAGCAATTTAAAAAGAAGTTGGCTGAACGTATGGAAAATCCACATGTTCCATCTGCTCGGTTAAGTGGCCGTCATAACCGCTATAAAATAAAATTACGTTCTTCTGGTTACCGTTTGGTTTACGAAGTTAATGACAATGAGATTGTTTTACTGGTTATCGCAGTAGGTAAACGAGAAGGAAATGAAATTTATTTAGCGGCGAACAAACGTGACTAACAAATAAAAACGGCACCTTATCCATCAGATAACGTGCCGTTAATTTTTTAAGCTTATTACAGCAGGGCGAAATAGATCATACCGATAATGGCCCCGGTGGTGCCTAAAATCGTTTCCATGATCGTCCAGGTTTTTAAGGTCTGTCCTTCAGTTGCTCCGGTAAATTTGCCGAACAACCAGAAACCGGAGTCGTTGACATGGCTGAGGATCAGAGAACCCCCTGCGATACAGACGGATAGTGCTGCCATTTGTGCACCGGAATAACCTAATTCACCGATAACAGGCAGCACTAAGCCGACAGTGGTCAGGCAGGCAACAGTGGCAGAACCCTGAATCACACGCACAGCTCCCGCCAGAATAAAACAGGCCAGAGCGATTGGCAGACCAGCCCCAACCAATGCGTTACCTAATGCTGGGCCTACACCGGAATCAACCAGTACCTGTTTGAAGACTCCGCCCGCACCAGTCACCAATAGGATAATTCCTGCTGGCTGGAGTGCCGCAGAGCACACCTCCATCACTTTTTCTTTGCTCATACCACGACGGATTGCCAGACCATAAATAGCCACCAGGCAGGCAATTAAAATCGCAGTAAACGGATGTCCGATAAATTCCAGCCACTGATACAAAGTTGATTGTTGATCAACAAAACGGGCGGCGATAGTTTTCAAACCGACTAATATCAGAGGGAACAGTACCAATGCCAGACTTAAAGCAAAGGAAGGCATCTGGCTCTTACCGATGCTTGGGGTACTCAGATCGTTGGGTAAATCCAGTGTGACATGTTTACTGATGAAATTACCGTATATCGGGCCAGCCAGTAACATGCCGGGAATTGCTGCACTCAGGCCAATCAGGATCATCCAGCCAAAATCCGCACCCATTTGGGAAGCCAACATCATTGGCGTCGGCCCCGGTACCAAAAATGCCGCCGCCGCTGCAACACCGGCAAACAGAGGGATCGCCAGTTTTACGACATTACCGCCAGTCCGGCGCGCAACAGCAAAAACCACACCTATCAACAATACGACTGCCACATCAAAAAACAAGGGTAATGCACAGATAAGCCCCGCAACACCCAGTGCATAATTAGCCCTTTTTTCACCGAAACTACCCAGTAATTTCACAGCAATCTGATCCAATGCGCCCGTTTCATGCAGGATTTTTCCAAACATTGCACCGAGCGCAACAACGACAGCAAGGAAGCCCAGTGTGCCGGACATGCCGTTTTGCATCGTTTGGGTAATTTTTTCTAATGGCATACCGGAAAACATACCGGCTCCCATTGAAACCAGCATTAAGGCGATAAAGGCGTGCATTCTGGCCTTCATCACTAAAAACAGTAACAGAAGAACAGAGCCGACAGCTGTCAGCACCAACGTTAATGTACTCATGAATGTCCCTCAGTAATACGTTCAATTGTTATAATTGTATTGTTAATTACTTCATCAAGACTCGGTTTGATATCAATGAAATGAACATCTTTTTCATCAATTGTCGGCTCTTCCAGTGTCTCAAATTGTGAGATAAGCATTTGCGGTTTGAAAAAGTGCCCTTTACGAGCTTTCAGGCGGCTTTCAATTAATTCAAAATTCCCCTGCATATACAAAAATGACAGATTTTTATTGCCGCTACGCAGGATATCCCGATAGTGTTTTTTCAGGGCTGAACACACCAGCAAAGAAACGCTATTAGTACGTTGCATGGCAAAAATAGCATCGTTGAGAGCTTCCAGCCACGGTTGGCGATCATCATCATTTAGGGCATGGCCTTCAGCCATTTTATGAATATTGGCGCGGGGATGAAGAAAATCACCATCTAAAAAAGCGGCACCCAGTTCACGGGCAACACCATTGGCAACGGCAGATTTACCGCTGCCGGATACCCCCATCAATATAAAAACGTGGTTTGGTCGCTGGGTATCGCTCATATAAAACTCCTTTATGCAGATTTTGCCACTTGGCTATCCCTGTGACTGATCTGCAAAATTTTCTCTGTGAAATATTACCCGTGTAATGTTACCGGTAACTATCTATCGGCAACATTATCAGTAGCAAAGGATGGTGAGCAATCAATCAAGATTGGCAAAAAAGGAAAATGTGAGGCTTATCGCAATTGAAGGTGGGAAAGCATCATATTAAGCTACAAAAATTAAACACTTTCGCCTAATGAAAGTGTAAACCCAACATCAATAAGGGTTTGTTCCAGTTTTTCACCTTTCAGGCGAGCGAGTAATGCTTCTGCCGCCTTGCGCCCCATTTGGTCACGAGGAGTCAATACACTGGCAAGTTTTGGTGTCATTACCTGACCAACATCATGCCCGTGAAAACCGGCAACAGAGATATCTTCCGGTACGTTGATCCCCTGACGCTGACATTCAAAAATAGCACCAATCGCGATATCGTCATTGGTACAAAATAGCCCATCGACATCAGGGTATTTCAGGTAGGTTTCCTGTAAGAGCTGGGCGCCTAATGAGTAGGATGAACTCGCCGTCGTCATCATTTTCTTTGGTTGTAGACCAGCGCTACGCATTGCCACTTCATAGCCCTGTAGACGTATCAGTGTCCTTTCATCCTGTCGGGCACCGAGATAGACGATACTCCGGCATCCACGTCCGATCATGGATTCCGTCATCTGACGTGCAGCTTCAAAATTATCAATACCGACAGCGACATCAAGGCAGGGTGAGACACTGTCCATTAATTCGACGACGGGAATACCGGTAGTTTCCAGTAATTTTAGTGTTTTAGGAGTATGCGTTCGTTCAGCCAGTATCAGACCGTCAATATTATAGGAAAGCAGGGAGAGCAGACGTTCTTCTTCTTTCTGTGCAGAGTAACCGTAATGAGCAAGCATAGTCTGATAGCCATGACGGTCAGTCATATATTCAATACCGCGGATTACTTCAGCAAATACCTGATTAGTCAGTGAAGGCAGTAAAACACCGATTGTTCGGCTGGTGGAGTTGGAGAGAATATCCGGCACACGATTAGGAATGTACCCCAGTTGATCCAGAGCTGCCGCAATCCGTTTTCCCAGAGGTTCAGAAACTTGGTTGGGATTGCGTAAGAAACGGCTGACTGTCATCTTGGTGACACCGACGAGATCTGCAACATCTTGTAAAACAGGGCGTTTTTTCTTCATTTTCAATGCGGTGTAACCAATATTGGGGGGGACAAACTAATAAAGTGTGTTTTTAACATATTTGGACATCATGATAATACGATTTTTAGCAAAAAACTCTGGCTAACTCACATTCCATAGATGCTCTATTTATTCATAAGCTGCCATAATGTTTTTGTAGATAGGAAATCAGAATAAACCGGATAGATATGAATACAACGACTGATATAACCTATTGGAACCGAATGGTTCCTGAGCTGACGGTTACGGATTTTTCGCTTTCTTTTGATTTTTATCAGCGCATATTGGGTTTTAACGTTTTGATAAGAAGGGAAGATCCCGATTTTGCTTATCTGAGTTTAGGGGAAGCACAACTCATGCTGGAAGCATTTCATGATAGTGGCTGGAATACCGGAGAGTTGAGTAAGCCACTGGGGCGTGGGATTAATCTCCAAATTGAAGTGGATAATGTTACTTCTTTACTGGTTAGTCTGAAGGATAACGGTATTAAATTGTATCGATCAGTAACAGATAATCATTATTGCATCGGCGAGACTTCGGTATGTCAGCGCGAGTTTCTCGTGCAGGATCCTGATGGTTATTTGCTCCGATTTAGTCAGTTTATCGAGAGTACATGAAATAATTAGGATGAAAAACAATCAACTCTAAATGATTTATTTCATGTTAGTTATTCATTTTTAAGCATTTTAGGTTAACTTTAAGTGGCAGAGGTTATGCTAGTCTGCCGAGTCCTCCATTTTTCCTTTGAGTTTATTATGACCTTAACTAACTATAGCAAATTGTTAGCAACTGCATTCTGCCTTGTAACTTCATATAGTTATGCAGACAGTGAGCGCCCACTTTTTTCATTGACGATGACTGAGTCTGGTGTACAGCAAACTAATAGCGATGGTAGTTTATCCCATTCAGCTAAATCAGAGTCCCGTATTCTGCCGATTTGGGGGGATGAAGCCCGAGCCAGAGGCTATGATCTTCCTGAACCATTCGGAGTCAGTTATGGTTATATGAACCTGCGCCAGAATGTAATTGTGGATAGTATTAAGTTTGAATTTACTAATCCACAAATAAATGAAGCGTGGAAAGATCAAATTATTGTTAATGCAGGGAATACCCGGAGCAGAAATGAAACTCATTTATTGAAACTAGATACATGGGTTTTACCTTTTCTGAATGTATACGGTGTTTACGGAAAGACTAAAGGTAAATCTGAAACAAATTTAGATAATATCATCGTATTTGGTGATGATGATACTTTTAAAAATACTCCTTTCGAACTCAGTTTTAAAGGAAAAACCTATGGTGGAGGAGCAACATTTGCGGGTGGATATAATCAGTTTTTTGCCACCTTGGATGCAAATTATACCAGAACTAATTTGGATATTTTAGATGGGGATATTAGCGCTTTTGTTGTCACACCTCGTGTAGGTTATGAATTTGTCTTCAATCCATTAATTCCCGAGAAGGGAAATAGCAAAGTTCAGGTATGGGTTGGTGCTATGTATCAGGACATTACTCAGCGTTTTAAAGGTGATGTCAGCAAACTGAACTTACCATCTGAAATTGATAGTCTATTTAATATGCTTAAGTCTAGCTCAGATATAAATTTCGACGTCAAACAACACCTTGCCCATAAATGGAATAATACAGTTGGTGCTCGTTTTGAGGTCACCCGTAATTTCAATCTATTATCAGAAGTTGGTTTTGGTAACCGAAACAGCTTCTATATTTCCGGCGAGTTTCGTTTTTAATGTTGCGCTTTACGATTATCAAAAGGCTGGTGATATCCAGCCTTCTTATTTTGACTACCTCAGCTGCTTATGCAGATATCCTGCCTGACCGCAAAAAAATTGACGGCTGGCTCAGTGAGCTAGGTGGCGATAATCAGTTCGACGCCAGCAAGAAAATTGACTGGGGTGTATTGCCCGGCCCTTTTTATACACCGGAAATGGGAGTGGGGCTTGGTGTAGCTGTAGTCGGGCTTTATCGCCCTGACAGTCACGACGATATTAGTCAGAATTCTTCACTGGGGCTCAGTGGGTTTGGCTCATCCACCGGCGCTTTTGGCCTCAATTTCACCAATTATAACTTTCTTGCCAGTGACCAGTGGCGGTTATTTGTTTCTGGTACCCTCAATAACATACCTACCTATTATTGGGGAAAAGGTTACAGAGCGGGAAAAGATAACAGTAATAAACAAAGTTATCGTTCGCGTGAATTTGATATTCGTCCCCGAGTGCTTTACCGCGTTGCTGATGCCACTTATATGGGGCTGGGTGTGAATTTTTCCTCCGTTAATGCCGGTGATACCGATGCTCAGGCAAAAAAATATTTTGAACAGTCTGTTGGCGGGGCTTCGGTTATCAGTTCAGGTGTAAGTGCATACTTTAGTTATGATAGCCGGGATTTCCTTCCCAACCCGCAGTATGGTCAGGCGATTGAGCTGATTTACACCTATTTCTCTCCTGAATTAGGAGCAGACTATCGTTTCTCTACGACACAGTTACAGTTCTCGACTTATCACCAGTTATCTGAAAAAACGGTACTCGCTTTTGATAACTATGCGCGTTTTAGTGCCGGTGAAGTACCGTGGAACCAGCTATCTTTGCTAGGGAATAGTCTGCGTATGCGCGGCTATTATGAAGGGCGTTACCGCGATAAAAATATTTTCACAACTCAGTTGGAGCTGAGGCATAAGCTGGACTGGCGTCACGGCGTTGTCGGCTGGGTTGGAATGGGAACGCTGAGTGATACTCCGTCAACGTTGGGAGAACGACATTGGCTTCCTTCAATTGGCGTCGGTTATCGTTTTGAGTTTAAACCACGTATGAATGTCAGGTTAGATTTTGGTATTGGAAAAGGCAGTACCGGGTTTTATTTTCAGGTTGGAGAAGCATTTTGAAGTATTTGGTCACACTACTGTTAAGTTTTCTGCTGACAGCCTGCCAAAACAAATCAGCACCGGTTACAACTATTGATCCGATGCTCAAAAGTACGACACATGAACAGGCAAAAACGGACTGGTTAGCCCTGCCCCCTGTTAAATCTCCCGAAGGTTTAAGAGCATGTTGTGCATTCGGTTATGATCTTAAAGTGAATACATTAGGGGTTTCTGTACCTCTCTATCATATTGATAACATTGTTGAGGCAGAGAAATTGGGAGAACATCACTATAACGATAGCTTTCTTGGTGCAAGCGCGGCGTTATTGGGTGTCAGCAATGAAAAAATCGGCCTGCTCTATACCGAGAAAGGTGGATTCATTGATATTTCCCATGTCAGGGATACTGCGGACTATACGCTTTATCTTTTTAGCCAGATTTATGCGCGCCTTGGCCAAGAATGGACATTGTCTTTGGATGATGAGCTGGCAGCACGTAAGATTCGCTTTTTTGCATTTACTCCGCCCACAGATCCCGCAGAACGCTATACCCTGAGTGCGTATTTGGCTGCAAAGCTGGCATTTCAGTTAGCTGCCTGGCATGAGATTGCCCAATGGTACGGTTATCAGTCTATTCCCGGTTTTTCAGAGGCGATTTCAGCCTTTTCCCCGGAAGATCTCTACTCCAACTTATTGGGCGCGAGACTGGCGCTGACGCTTATTCTGCAAGGTCAGGCATCTTCTGTGAGTCACTTTTCTGTTGCGATTGCGAATATCCTGCCAATGGCCTTAAATGAGCTGGGCGCTTACGACAGGTCAGGCACAAAGAGGATGTTTGATAAGGTTGATGGTTTATGGTGGAACAGTTACCAGCGTATTCCACAAAAGTTTCTGGTATTACGCAGGAATTATGAAACCCAAGATGATCGTTATCCATTAATGCCTTTCGGCAAGGAAAAGTTTGCTTTACGCCTTTCGTTACCGGATTCCTATCGGGATTTTTCATTGGATAAACTGGCTGAATTTCAGTTATGGCCAACAAAGAGCATGAAAGACTTACCTTCCCCGCAACATTACTGGTCAGTAAAAGATTTTTCAATGTTGGCGGAAAATGCTGAAAAACAAGACAGGTATCAACAACAGTTGAATGGCAAATAGTTTTTGTGACACTCAGTCGTATCGTGTTTTACCTGCTGTCTTTCAGCGGGTTTCAGCATGTAGCAGGAAAAGTTGCGGAATGACAACTTTTTCTGCTACATCAATTTATGCTGACAGGACGATTTTCAATGCTTTCTCTTTGGCGGCATTCCCAAATATGTCATAAGCGGTCTCTATTTCACTCAATGAATAGTGGTGAGTGACCAATTTTTCCGGTGAAATCTTACCGGATTGAACGCTTTTCAACAGCATGGGAGTGCTGCTTGTATTGACCAGCCCAGTGGTGATGGTGATATTTTTGATCCAGAGATTTTCCAGATGTAAATCGACGGGTTTGCCATGAACACCAACATTAGCAATAAACCCGCCTGCGGCAATGATATCCTGACATATCTGGAAAGTCGCAGGGATCCCTACACACTCAATAGCAACGTCAACACCAATGCCATCAGTCAATTTGTGGATGGTTTCAACCACGTTTTGCCGTGTCGGGTTGATAATTGTGTTGGCACCAAACCGCTGAGCAACGCTGAGGCGATTATCATCGGTATCTATCATGATGATATGTGCCGGAGAGTAAAACTGGGATGCCAGTAGCGCAGAAAGTCCGACAGGCCCTGCACCAATTAAGGCGATGGTATGACCCGGCTGAACCCTGCCATTGATAACACCAATTTCAAGCCCGGTCGGCAGAATATCGCTGAGCATTAAGGCGGCTTCTTCATCAACACCTTCCGGCAAACGATGAAGACTATTATCAGCGTGGGGAATACGTACTTTTTCTGCCTGCGTACCGTCGATTTTATGCCCCAGGATCCAGCCCCCATCTTTGCAATGCGCATAAAGCTGGCGCTTACAATAGGGGCAGCTACCACAGACGGTAATACAGGAGATGATAACTTTATCACCGACTTTGAGGTTACGGACAGAATCGCCGATTGACTCAACAATACCAATACCTTCATGGCCCAGTGTCCGGCCCTGCTCAACAGTAGGAACGTCTCCTTTGAGGATGTGCAGGTCTGTCCCACAAATGGTGGTTTTGACAATGCGAACAATAGCATCCGTGGGCTCAATGAGTTGGGGTGGCGCTTTCTCTTCCCAAAGTTTTTTTCCGGCTCCGTGATAAACAAGTGCTTTCATATAACCCCCTTCACAATGGTTTTACAATGTTAAGAACTACAGTAAGCCTTGGTGCTTGAATATCTTCATGTATATTTCATGCACAACCGCATGTTTTCTCTGATTGTAATCCATAACGTGAGTTACATTATCCGCTGCCTGAAGTTTAGCAGAGATATAGCGTTCCCGATCTTCAGGATGTTTTCTGAGCCAGTCGCGGAATAAAATATGGCGGATATGTTCAGGGCAGGCAGGGCCAAATACGTGGAGGTTGGCTCTTGGCTTTGCCAGACGAAAACAGCGATGCTGATAAAAGCTGGGTTCACGTACGGTTAAGTAGTAACCTAGCGTTTCCAGTGCTGGCAAATACTTTCTTTCCTGTATGGGATCTTCCACAATAAGATCGATATCGATGATTGGCTTGGCGGCAAGATAAGGCACAGCCGTTGAGCCAACATGTTCCAGCCGGAGGACTGTGCTGCCCAGTACAGATTTTATATCAGTAGAAAGTTGTTGCCACTGAGTGACCCATTCAGGGTCATAATCCACGACTTCGATAACTTCTTCGATAGGTTTTCCATGCACCCACGGATTTTCATTGGGATCTGGCGGCGGGAAAAAAGTAATCTCTTTTGGGGCAATCAATTATGTCTCTCCATGCTATTTGGAAAGAGGGAATAGCCCCCTCGCGGGGACATTCGTGTTAATCGTCCTGTTGTTGCTGTTCCTTCTCTGCCTGAACTTTTTCTTTTTCAGTCATTTCTTTTTTCTTTTTCAGTTTATGCCAGATACGGCTTTCCTGTCCTCGCCAGAGACGCTGAATATTATCGTGATGGCGCATAAGTATCAGGCATGAAAGCATGGCGACGGGAAAGGTAAATTCAGGTTTAAACCACCAGACGTAGAAAGGTGCAACCAGCGCACCGATAATCGCGCCCAATGAGGAGTAACCGCTCAATAATACGGTCAGCAGCCAAGTGCCGGCAATTAACCCCATAAGATCCCAGCCAATGGCAGCGATGGCACCGAATGCAGTGGCAACGCCCTTACCACCTTTGAAATGGAAGAAAACCGGGTAAATATGCCCTAAACAGGCTGCGATAGCGATAATGCCTAAATAAAAGGGTTGAATGTTGAGCTTATATGCCAGCCAGACAGGGATCATGCCTTTCAGTACATCGCAGATCAGTACTGCGAATGCGGCACTTTTTCCGCCGATACGCAGTACATTTGTTGCTCCCGGATTACCGGAACCATGCTGGCGCGGATCGGGTAATCCTGCCAGACGACAGATCAATATCGCGCTGGATATAGAGCCACATAGATACGCGAAGATGATCATACCAAGCGCGATAGCACTCATAAGATATCTCCAATGTCCAATGAATAAGGGTCGTTTTCTTTACTATAACAATGGATAATACGCACATTTAGTCGGAAGTGGTATCCGGTGAACTAAAAAACGGGGAAACAGCGTGATGGATATCGTATTTATTAAAGAATTAACCGTTATTACTACGATTGGCGTATATGACTGGGAACAGACGATTAAGCAAAAACTGGTGTTCGATATCGAAATGGGCTGGGACAATAAACGCGCAGCTTCCAGTGATAATGTTGAGCACTGTCTGGATTATTCTCAGGTTAGTGAAACGGTGATCCGGCATGTAGAAAACCAGCGGTTTGCGCTGGTAGAACGTGTGGCGGAAGAAGTGGCGGATATTTTACTGAATCAGTTTCACTCGCCGTGGGTCAGAATTAAAGTCAGTAAGCCCGGCGCTGTGGCACAGGCAACCAGTGTGGGTGTCGTGATTGAACGTAAAGCTAGCTAGCACTGGATTTGTTCCCAGTCGGCGATGGCGAGCTGGCGTTGTCGTTCTAATTCTGTGCGAATCTCTACTCCCTGAAAACCACGGGCAATGATTTGCTGAACACTGACTTGAGCAGCTACAGTAAAAGCGCCGCGTAAATAGTTTTCAGAGGGATAGAGTGGTGTTTTCGAGCCAGTGAAGGCACAGATATCGGCTTTACTACAGACAATTAACTGCTCAAGACGCTGCGGTTTGCGCCATACATCGATGGCATTGAACAACGCCAGCACTTTTTCTGGCGGTAGTTGTTGAGCCGTATGTACCCAACCGGAATATTGAGCCACGATACCGGCAAGATCCCGTACAGAATTAGGAATACGTAACCGTTCACACAATTGTTTAATCTGTTCACTTTCGATGTGAGTGCACAGTGAAGCAAACCGAATATCAGTATCTGTGCTCAGGTAAGTAGACATCTTCAGGACGTTTAGAGAATGAACGCCCATATTTATATCTGTGTACTTGAGAGGGGCATCAAGCAGGTTATTGAGTTCCGGAAAAAGAACAGCCAGAGCGCCACAATTGCGTAAAACCTGAAAATAAACCTGTGGGGATTGCGATGCGAGTGCTTTTTCAGTTTCCCGCCAGACTCGCTCAGGGGTTAGGGATGACAATTCACCACTCGCTGTCATTTCAGTGATCAGCGCCTGCGTTTCCGTTGCAATGGAAAAATCTAAATGTGCAAACCGGGCTGCAAAGCGAGCCAGTCGTAATACCCGCAGCGGGTCTTCTGCAAATGCTGCTGAAACATGACGGAGGATGCG
The DNA here is from genome assembly GCF_963876495.1 of Xenorhabdus sp. KJ12.1. NCBI lineage: Bacteria > Pseudomonadati > Pseudomonadota > Gammaproteobacteria > Enterobacterales > Morganellaceae > Xenorhabdus > Xenorhabdus sp. KJ12.1. The sequence goes on along the minus strand of NZ_CAWNQH010000094.1, from coordinate 130,655 downwards.
GTTTTTCAGATCTTCAACGCCCTGATATGGGTCGATCAATTCACCTTCGGCCGTTTGTGCGATGGCATTGATAGTCAGATCCCGACGCAAAAGATCTTCTTCTAGTGTGACATCAGGAGCGGCATAACAGGTAAATCCGGTATATCCCTGACCGGATTTTCGTTCTGTACGTGCCAGAGCATATTCTTCATGGGTTTGAGGATGCAGGAAGACGGGAAAATCTTTCCCGACCTGTTGATATCCCTGTGACAGGAGTTCTTCAGGGTTGCCGCCAACAACAACCCAGTCTCTTTCTGTAACCGGCAGATTCAACAGTTGATCACGAACAGCTCCGCCAACCAAGTAAACTTTCACGCTTGTGTCCTTTAAAGCTATATCCTTAAGACTCTGTTCTTGAATCGATATTCATGAACCCTGCATCCTTAAAACCGGTGTTTTAAAATCAGCTCATCCAGCGATCTTTGCGTTTCCGACGCGGGATAATATGTGGCAGAACAAGCCCCAACAGCAGGCCGATACCAGCGACAGCACCGCCATACATGAACCACTGCAAAATGATTTCTCTTTGTTTATCATCGAGCTGTAGGTTAGCAATTTCTACTTTTTTCTCCGCTACAGTCAGCTTGTTATGGAGTTTTGTATTCTCGGCTTTTAAGTCATTGATGATTCTATCGCTGGCAGCGACTTTGTCCTGCATTTCAGCAGTACGCTCATTCCAGCTATTATCAATATTAGCCAATTGCTCAGTCAGCGTTTTAATTTTCTGCTCCATAGCGGGAATACGCTCGTGCACGCTGGGAATAGCGCTGAGTTCACTGGATAAGATCCAACTTGTACGCCCTTTGCTGTCCTTTATCTGCGAGTAGCCATTCTCTGATTTAGGATTCACCAGAATGACTTCTGAACCGGCATTCAATGAGCCCATGATGCGGTTCTGATTACTTGGGCCGCTACGAATGTAGGCTGATAGTTCATCGGAAACATAACGTTTTTCTTCAGCATGCACGGATAACGGAAGTGTAAAACCAAGTAATAAAATAAGTAATCGATGTAGTTTCTGCATTCTGTTGTCAACTGTTTTGGTGTATGTGATTAACGTGATTTAAGCTATCCAATTTTTCAAACTACTCAGGCTGATAGTAAAGAGTTAAGTTTGTGGGTGCAATCAGTAAACCAGAATGAATGTTCAATCAACTGACCGAATATCGATATTGTTAGGGTTTTTTTGATGGAGTAGCACAATCATTGTTGAGAGAACAGGCTATTGTGGTTTATTTTTCATATTCTGAAAAACTTCTCTGAAGAATTTCCCTGAAAAAACCGTGGACAGGATGAAAAACGAACCGCGCAGTATGAACCGAGAGAGAGATAGATATGCGTTCTGTAGAAGTAGAGTTGAAACTGTCAGTAAAACCCGAAACGATATCGACAGTACGCGACCGATTATTCCAGCTTCCTAATCATTACACCTCACCACAACATTTGACCAATATTTACTTTGAAACATCGGATAACCAGCTGCGTCGCTGGGATATGGGGCTGCGTATTCGTGGCTTTGACCACCAGTATGAAATGACGATTAAAACAGCCGGACGGGTTATTGGTGGCTTGCATCAGAGACCAGAGTTCAACGTTCCTCTTCATCAGCCAAAACTGAATTTAGCCCTGTTTCCTGCTGATATCTGGCCTGAAAATACCGATATTACTCAATTGCAGTCTGCGTTGGCGGATCTGTTCAGCACGGATTTTTCCCGTGAAAAATGGCTGGTGAACTATGGACAGAGTGAAATCGAAGTGGTTCTGGATCAGGGAGAAATCCGTGCCGGAGAGAAAGCCTCGCCTATTTGTGAATTTGAACTGGAGCTGAAAACCGGACAGGTGTCTGATGTATTGTCACTAGCTGAGGAGCTGGCGGTTCAGGGGGGCTTACGGCTGGCAAACAGTAGCAAAGCGGCACGGGGCTATGCGCTTGTCAGAGAAGCCTCGTCCATTAACTTGGTCAGTATGAAAGCGGAGATCTCTGAAACGCCGGAATGGCAGCAACCGTTATCTGTTCTTCTGACAGATATCCTGCAACAGTGGCAGGAACAAGAGGAAGGATGGCTGGCAGGGATCAATGCAGGAAAAGCAGGCTTAGAGAAAGTTTTAAAACGGGCAGGACTACTGGTTGAAAAGCAAGGCGGAACAGCTCCGGCACTGGGTTTATTGTCTGAATTAGAAGAGAGCCTTTCTATAGCCGATGCAGAGGCTGGTGCAGAAAAAATGTGTTACAGCGCGAAATGGTTGCAATGTAAACTGGCACTGACTCAGTGGTTGATGACCCAATTACCATAAACAATGGAACCTGACTATGCTGCCACTTTCATCTGTTTTAACTCATCAATTGAAGCACACGGTGATGCACTTTCAGCCATCATTCCGGCAATCAGAGGCAATCGCAGACAACTTTGCACCTCATGAACAGGCGGTGCTGGCGATAAGTGACTTTGTAGCAGAAAATTTGCTGACTCGCGCTGAATGGCTGGATGAGATCCGTCAGGATCCTCCGCAGCCTGATGAGTGGAAATACTATTCTACATGGTTGGCTGAATGGCTGAATCAGGCTTTGTCTTCAGCCAATGACGAAAATGGACTAATGCGGTCTTTACGCCTTTTCCGTAACAGAATGTTGGTGAGAATTGCATGGTCACAGGCTCTGCGCAGCAGTACAACAGAGCAGATACTGCAACAATTGAGTGTACTGGCGGAAACACTGATTATTGCTGCCCGTGACTGGTTGTACCGTCATTGCTGTCAGAGTTGGGGAACTCCCACGGATCAGACTGGTGTTGCACAGCCACTATTGATCCTCGGTATGGGTAAATTGGGAGGAGGAGAACTTAATTTTTCTTCTGACATTGATCTGATTTTTGCCTATCCGGAAAACGGTGTGACACGAGGTGGTCGCCGTGAAATGGATAACGCGCAGTTTTTTACCCGACTGGGGCAGAAACTGATCAAGGTATTGGATCAGCAGACGATCGATGGTTTTGTTTATCGTGTTGATATGCGATTACGTCCGTTTGGTGATAGTGGGCCGTTGGTATTCAGCTTTCCGGCACTGGAGGATTATTATCAGGAACAGGGGCGGGATTGGGAGCGTTACGCGTTAATCAAGGCGCGGATTCTGGGGCATGATGATCAGGCTTACTGTAACGAATTACGCCAGATGTTGAGGCCATTTGTCTATCGTCGTTATATTGATTTCAGTGTGATCCAGTCGTTACGCAACATGAAGAATATGATTGAGCGGGAAGTTCGTCGGCGGGGTTTAAAAGACAACATTAAATTGGGTGCCGGTGGAATTCGGGAAATTGAATTTATCACACAGGTATTTCAGTTGATCCGCGGAGGCAGAGAACCCATCCTGCAATCCCGTTCATTATTACGGGCACTGGAAGCCATCGAAACATTGGCATTATTAACTCAGGAGCAGGTCAGACAACTCAAAGAAAGTTACCTGTTCTTACGTCGGCTTGAGAATTTGCTGCAATCCATTCGTGATCAACAAACCCAGACGTTACCGGAGAGTGAGCTGGATCGTGCCCGTTTATGCTGGGGAATGGGATTTTCTGACTGGGATCATTTAACAGCAGAAACAGAAAAAAATATGTTGGTTGTGCGGGATATTTTTCAGCAGCTGATCGGTGATGAAACTGAGGGTAATGGTGAAGTCTCCGCTCATGTGCCGTTTAAGAGCTTATGGCTGGAGTACCTGAACAGAGACGAACTGATGGCACTTGTTCCTCATCTCAGTGAACCTGAAGCCCAAAAAATGCTCGAGACGATGGTGTCGCTACGTAATGATATCAGTAAGCGTACCATTGGCCCACGGGGGCGTGACGTGCTGGATCATCTGATGCCACGTCTGCTGGCAAAAATTGTGGCAAGAGAAGATACCAATACCGTATTGGAGCGGGTTATTCCCTTATTACTGAGTATCGTCAGCCGGACAACCTATCTGGAGCTGATTCTGGAATCAGAACAGGTGATGACCCATGTTATTCGTTTGTGTGCCGCTTCTCCGATGATTGCCTGCCAGCTTAGCCATCACCCTCTATTACTGGATGAATTACTCGATCCGACTTCCTTGTATAAGCCATTACCGTTGGATGCATATCGGGATGAGCTGTATCAATACTTATTGCGTATTCCTGAAGATGATGAAGAGCAGTTACTGGAAGCTCTGAGGCAGTTCAAACAGGCACAACTATTGCGGATAGCCGCAGAAGATATCGCGGGAGCACTGTCGGTTATGAAAGTCAGTGATCATCTGACTTATCTGGCTGAGGCGATTATCGGTGCGGTTGTGCATCTGGCATGGAACCAGATGGTAAAACGTTTCGGCACACCAACTCATTTATCGCAACGTCAGGGGCTTGGTTTTGCCATTCTTGGCTATGGCAAATTAGGTGGATGGGAACTGGGTTATGGTTCTGATTTGGATCTGGTGTTTTTACTGGATTGCCCGATTGGGGTAATGACTGATGGTGATCGCTCCATTGATGCCCGTCAGTTCTATTTGCGTCTGGCCCAGCGGATACTTCATTTGTTCAGTACCCGAACCGCGTCAGGGGTGTTGTATGAGGTGGATGCCCGACTACGGCCGTCCGGCGAGTCAGGCATGTTGGTCAGTACTCTTGAAGCCTTTGATGAATATCAGAAAAAAGAGGCATGGACGTGGGAACATCAGGCTTTGATTCGTGCCCGGATGGTATTTGGTGATGAAAAAATGCGGAGCGATTTTGAGCGTATTCGCGGTGAAACGCTATGTATGCCACGGGAGCCTGAACTGTTGCGCCAACAAGTACGTGAAATGCGCGAAAAAATGTATCGGCATCTGGGAAGCCACCAACATGGTCAGTTTGATATTAAAGCTGATCCCGGAGGGATCACCGACATTGAATTTATCGCCCAATATCAGGTACTGCGTTACGCGCCAGAAAATGCCAAACTGGTGCGCTGGTCTGATAATGTCCGCATTTTTGAGTTAATGGCTGAATACAATATTATGGGCGAGGAGGAAGCAAGTGCATTGACACAGGCTTATATCACTCTGCGCAATGAACTGCACCAGCTTGCTTTACAGGCACTATCCAGTCATGTACCTGCTGAACGGTTCATCCAACAGAAAGCACTCGTACACAATAGTTGGCAGAAATGGCTTGGAGATAAAGCACAGTGAGTTTGGCTTTTTCTGAGGGTTCTTTCTGGCATTCTGGCTGGTTATGGTAATATCCGCCACAATTTATTCTGATATTTGGAGCATGGGATGAACGTAGCACTCCCTGATTTTCACCGTGCAGGTGTTTTGGTTGTTGGCGATGTCATGTTAGATCGCTATTGGTACGGCCCAACCAGCCGCATTTCACCGGAAGCGCCGGTTCCTGTTGTTAAAGTTGACACCATCGAAGAGCGTCCGGGCGGAGCAGCTAACGTTGCTATGAATATCGCATCATTGGGCGCTAATTCACATTTAGTCGGGTTAACGGGTATTGATGATGCTGCCCGTGCGTTAAGCGAAAAACTGAGCAGCGTGAAAGTCCGGTGTGACTTTGTTTCCGTTTCAACCCATCCTACTATTACGAAATTACGCATTCTTTCGCGTAATCAGCAACTGATCCGTCTGGATTTTGAAGAAGGCTTTCAGAACGTAGATGCTCAGCCCATGCTGGAGAAAATTCAGCAATCTCTGCCAAATATCGGCGCACTGGTATTGTCCGATTACGCAAAAGGTGCGCTGAGTCAGGTTCAGGCAATGATTAAGCTGGCAAATGCTGCTGGTGTCCCAGTTCTGATTGATCCTAAAGGTCACGATTTTGAGCGTTATCGTGGCGCAACACTGCTGACTCCGAATATGTCAGAATTTGAAGCTGTGGTTGGTCATTGCAAAGATGATGATGAACTGGTGCGTAAAGGTACGCAGTTGGTACAGGATCTGGAACTGAAAGCGCTGTTAATCACCCGTTCAGAGCGTGGCATGAGTCTGCTGCGTGTCGGGCAGCCTCCTTTACATCTGCCCACTCAGGCGCAGGAGGTTTTTGATGTAACGGGCGCCGGTGACACGGTAATTGGTGTGCTGGCAACGGCTATTGCAGCCGGTAAACCACTGGCTGAAGCCTGTTATCTGGCTAATGCGGCGGCGGGAGTGGTAGTCGGAAAACTGGGTACTTCCACTGTTTCCCCGGTGGAATTGGAAAATGCCGTGCGTGGACGTGCAGAAACAGGCTTTGGTGTGATGAATGAATCACGCCTGAAAGAAGTTGTTGAACAGGCACGTCAGCGCGGTGAACGTATCGTAATGACAAATGGTTGTTTCGATATTCTCCATGCCGGGCACGTTTCTTATTTGTCCAATGCCCGTAAACTGGGCGATCGCCTAATTGTGGCCGTTAACAGTGATGCCTCAACCAGACGCCTGAAAGGTGAAACGCGCCCAGTCAATCCACTGGAGCAGCGAATGATTGTACTGTCTGCACTGGAGTCAGTAGACTGGGTCGTTGCATTTGAAGAAGATACGCCGCAGCGCCTAATTGCGGGCATTTTGCCTGATATTCTGGTCAAGGGCGGGGATTATAAGCCCGAAGAGATTGCTGGCAGTGAGGAAGTCTGGGCCGCTGGTGGTGAAGTGCAGGTGCTGAATTTTGAAGACGGGATCTCAACGACCAATATTATTAAGGCGATAAAAAGTCAGTAATTTGATCTGAGCCATAATGCCGTTATGTTTTTTGCGTAATTTAACGGGTGACATCAACGGCATAGCCTGAATGATTGGGAGAATTGTATTTTGTTGCAATTCTCCTTATGTATTAATCAGCTTTCTTTTCGCCATGACTCTCTTCGGCATCAATCGCTGTTTTTGGGGTTTCGAAACGAGCTTCCAGTTCGTTCAGGCGCTGTTCCATACTGATCAGTTTTTCACGGGTACGCAGTAACACCTGAGTCTGAACATCAAATTCCTCACGGTTGACGAGATCCAGCTTGCTCAACTGAGATTGCAATACAGTGCGCAATTTTTTCTCTATATCATCACCAAACTCTTTTACACCTTTTGGCATCGCATTGTGGATTTGGCGGGCAATTTGTTCAATTTTTTTGGGATCGAGCATAATGGGTATCCTTTTACTGACAGCATCGTTTATACACGTCGTCTTTCAAGCTGCCTCTTTGTTGGCTGCGTTCGCTCACCCTAGTCACATAGTTATCTATGCTCCTAGGGGTTTACTCCCTTGCCGCCGCGATGCAGCTTGAAATCCATTGTGTATAGTCACCGGGCTGTTATTAATAAAAATAATGTTGTCGCTATTTTAATACCTGTTGGCGAAAGCACAAATGATTGAGAGACAGGTTTTATATTTGGTTTTTACTAATTGCCCTGATGAAGCATTAACGTTATAGTCGAATGGTTTATCTCAGGGCAGGGTGAAAGTCCCTACCGGCGGTAAAGTGAAATCATCTTCTGGTGATTTTATGAAGCCCGCGAGCGCTCTATTTGTCGTTATTCCGTTGTTGTTAACAATAAAAACAACCGGGGTATAAATAGAGGTCAGCAGATCCAGTGTGACTCTGGAGCCGACGGTTATAGTCCGGATGGGAGAGAATAACAGCATCAATCGGGCGCTTGCGCTCGTCTGTTGTTTTTGTTGCTTCATTTTTAAGCAATATCAACTCCTCAAAATCGCCCTGATTCTGGTAACCCACATACTTAAAAGAGGTTTTTTTACCATGAATCAGACGCTACTTTCTTCTTATGGCACCCCATTCCAACGTGTTGAACGCGCGATCGCGGCTTTACGTGCAGGCGGTGGGGTAATGGTATTGGATGATGAAAATCGTGAAAATGAAGGTGATATGATTTTCGTTGCCGAAACCATGACTGTAGAACAAATGGCATTAACCATCCGTCATGGCAGCGGCATTGTGTGTCTTTGCATGACAGATGAGCGCCGTCGGCAATTACAGTTGCCTATGATGGTGGAAAACAATTCAAGCCAGTATCAGACGGCTTTTACTATCACGATTGAAGCTGCACAGGGAGTGACAACAGGCGTATCTGCCGCAGATCGTATTACAACCATTCGTGCGGCTATTGCAGATGGCGCGCAGCCTGATGATCTGAATCGTCCGGGGCATGTTTTTCCTCTACGAGCGCAGAACGGGGGGGTTTTGACCCGCCGTGGTCATACAGAAGCAACGATTGATTTGGTCAAACTGGCAGGCTTTAAACCAGCGGGTGTGTTGTGTGAGCTAACGAATGATGATGGCTCCATGGCCAGAGCACCTGAGGTGATTGAATTTGCTCAACAGCACGATATGCCAGTGGTCACAATTGAAGATTTGGTTGAGTATCGCATTAAAATGGAAAAAGCTGTCAGCTGATTCAGCACAGTTTTCTTCTGCTGGTATCGTCCTCCATTAGCATGGAATATTTCATGGTTCTTAATTTGTAGCTGATAGAACTAAATTCTGAGTCATGATGGGTAAAAAAAGTTCGGAATAAAAGGCCGAACAGGATAGAATATATCAGTTCTTATCGCATGTACGCTTATAAGGCCGCAGTCCACACCCTGTGGCCTTTCAGTATTTTTAAAGTACCCCATCATTTTTTGATTGGCCATATTCAGGGAAGAAACATCATAATCTTGCCATAATTTTTTTGTCGCTATCCATAATCCACCATGTTTGATTTGCTGTATGAGGGACGAGAATGAGTCTCCTGAGAATGCCCGCCTTGTTCATTGGTCACGGTAGCCCAATGAATGCCATTGAAGATAATTGTTATTCACGAGCCTGGTTTGAGTTAGGACAAAAACTGCCCAGACCAAGAGCCATTCTGGTAATTTCTGCGCATTGGTATATAGATGGTACTGCTGTGACGGCAATGTCTCAGCCCAGAACTATCCACGATTTTGGTAATTTCCCCCGTGAGTTGCATGAAAAACAGTATCCAGTGAAAGGTTTTCCTGAACTGGCTGTTTTGGTACAGGATATTCTTGAGCCGATTGAGGTCGAAACTGATTTTGACGAATGGGGATTGGATCATGGTTCCTGGGGAATATTAGCTAAAATGTACCCTGATGCGGATATTCCGGTGGTACAGCTGAGCATAGATCGTAATCAGTCGACTGCTTTCTATTATGATATAGGTAGAAAACTATCTATGCTACGGGATGAAGGCGTTATGATCATCGGCAGCGGGAATGTTGTGCATAACCTGCCAGCCGAAGAGTTGGGTGCAGAACCTTACCCGTGGGCACTCTCTTTTGAGCAGTTTGTACGTGAAAACCTGACGAGTATTGAAGAGCCACACCCGTTACTTCAGTCCTTAGACAGGGAAGACGGTAAATTATCCCACCCGACACCTGAACACTTTATGCCACTTTTTTATGTACTGGGAACATGGGATAAAGAAGAGCCAATTTCAACGCCCGTTGAAGGGATTGAAGATGGCTCCTTAAGTATGCTGACAATCCAGTTAGGGTAATTCCCTTCATCTTTCGAACGGGCACTTTATTGGCTATGTTCGTCCACCCCAGTCACATAGTTATCTATGTTCCTGGGGGTTACTACCTGTTCGCTGATGCTATGCAATTCAAAATCGATTGGATATGACTGAATTAATCCAGAATGATATGCGGATAGAAGCGGGACAGATCTTGTGTGATTAATTCACGGTCTTCGCGGATACAGATACCCGCAGCCTGATCGTTCACTAACCAGCTTCCTACCAGCGCATGGTTATCGCCGAATTTAGGCAGGGCATGGAACTGCTGAACAATCATGCCTTCTTCACCATAAGGGCCATCTGCACTGGCTATCTCTCGGCCATTCTCGATAATACGGATATTGGCCCCTTCACGTGAAAATAAAGGCTTAATCACGTAGCTGTCCATGTCTGCCGGACGTTCATCAGCAAAGTAAGCAGGCAACAGATTAGGGTGATTCGGGAACATTTTCCATAGCATCGGCAATAATGCTTTGTTGGAAAGAATACTTTTCCATGCTGGTTCGAGCCAACGGACTCCGGCATCAGCCAGTTTGGTCGAGAAGATTTCACGCAGCATGAATTCCCACGGATACAGCTTAAACAGATTACCGATCACCTGATCCTGTAAATCCGTAAACTGCCCCTTTTCACCCAGACCGATATCTTCAATAAACAGGAATTCTGTCGGAATACCGGCTTCTGAAGCACAATCCTGCAAATACTGGATTGTACCACGGTCTTCTTCACTATCCTGACAACATGCCATATGCAGCAGACCAAATCCGTGTTTTTCACGTAATTGCGCAAAACGCTCGATCAGCTTTTCCTGTAGGCTGTTGAATTGGTCTGCATTTGACGGTAGATGACTAGCATTGACCTGATCTTCCAGCCAGATCCACTGGAAGAATGCCGACTCATACAGGGATGTCGGAGTATCGGCATTATTTTCCAGCAGTTTTGGTGGATTCTGACCATCGTAGGCAAAATCCAGACGGGAATAGAGTGAAGGCTGGCTGGTGACCCATGAAGAGCGGACAAACTCCCAGCAATGCTTAGGGATCTGGAATTTTGTCAGCAGCTCTTCACTATTGACGACTTTTTCCACAACCTGCAAACACATCTGATGCAGCTCTGCGGTAGCATCTTCAATTTCTTCAATCTGACTCAGACTGAACTGATAATAGGCCTCTTCACTCCAGTAAGGCTGGTCATACATGGTATGGAAATTGAAGCCATATTCTGTTGCTTTTTCGCGCCAGTCCGGGCGCTCAGTAATACTAATGCGTTTCATCTTGACTTAATACTCACTTTGACTTAGCCACCCATTGAACGGGAAGAACTGGAACTTGAGCCAGCAGATGAACGCTGCATACTGGATTGTTTTGCCACCGAATCACCGAACCCGCCACGGGTAATTGTCGTTGTGGTTGCCGGTTTTGGTGCCATTGCGGTCTTTGGTACAGACATGCTGCGGCCGCCAGCGGTAGCCGGGCCATAACTTTTACCTGTAGCGTCAACAAATTTACCATTAGCCGGGCTGCTGGCTGATTTTGATGAGAACAGCGGTTGCGAAGGCGCAGATCTGTTACCCATCAGTTGCCCCATCATATAACCCGCCATCAAAGGCATCCAGAAGCTTCCGCCACTGCTTTGTGCCTCAGCCTGACTACCGACGCCTGCCTGTGCAGGAGCCTGAGTACATTGCTGTTCACCAAATTCGGCCACACAGTCTTCACGGGTCGCATATTTTGGTGCAGTTTTCTCTGCTTCTTTCAGGGCGTTGTTATAAGCAATGGTACATTGTTCACTTTGAGAAGGATTTGCCTTGGAACACTCATCGGCATTGGTATAAAGCGATACCGTTTCATCGTTCTGTTCACAGGCAGAAAGCATGAAAACAGCACTGACAGCGAGTGCTACAGGTGCCAGACGATATTGTTTCCACGCTTTGCGGAAACTATCGCGGTTAATCTCTTTTGTCCGTTTCATTGTCATAGGGAGCATCCATCTTAAAGGTATCAGATTAGATTAAGAGCTAATCCCACCAGTAATTCACAATGGGATGGCTCATTAGGATCTATTAAAAAATAGCCCACACAACGGCGGGCTGTTTATTGAGTATAGCGCGTTTAATATAACGTTTTTTAATCTAAAACGATAGCGCATTAATTCAGCGAATTGATGGTGTTTTCATCTCTTTAATAATATTGCTGGCAGAGGTTGAAACCTGTGTTCCCAGTATATTATTCAGTGCCGCTAGATCGTCTTCGTTCAAAGTACCACGGGATTGCTGATTAACCAGCAGACTTATCAGGTACTTATAGCGTGCCTGAGACAGATTCTTTTTGGCTTGATACAGTTTGGTGGTTGAATCCAGCACGTCAACAATAGTACGGGTTCCTACCTGATAACCGGCTTCCATTGAGTGCAGTGAACTTTCTGCGGAGAGCACGGCTTGTTTGTTCGCTTCAATGCTACTGATAGACGCTCCAATATCATTGGAGGAAGAACGAACATCCTGAATCACCTTACGGTAAGTATTTTCCAAATCCTGACTACTGGAGAGGAAATCATATTTAGCCTGTTCTACCTGAGAGCTGGTTGCACCGCCGCTGTAAAGTGGCATGCTGAATGAGACACTGACAGAATTGTTGCCTCTATATTGATTGCCACTGGCACTGGCACTGCTATGACGCGTGTGTTCATTATCAACCCCTGTACTGGCTGACAACTCGAGAGTTGGCATATAACCAGTCTGAGCATCTTTGATTTGCTCACGTTTCAAATCCTGCATCAGGCGTGCAGATAACAGGTTGAGATTGCGGTTTTCGGCTTCTTTCAGCAAGTCTTCAGCTGGTTTTGGCTTACTTGTCTTGAAGTGATCAATGTTCAATGAAGCTAGCTGCGGGTAATAAACGCCGGTAATCAGACGCAATTTTTCCAATGAATTATCCAGCTCATTACGGTCATGAACTTCCTGTGCCAGAATAGAATCATACTGGGCACGGGCGTTCTGGACGTCAGTAATGGCGGCCAGCCCCACATTGAAGCGCTGGGTTGTCTGATCCAGCTGCCGGTAGAGTGAGGATTTCTGAGCTTCGCTATAGGTCAGAGCATCAATTTTGCTCAGGACATCAAAATAAGCGTTGGCGGTATCCAGAATCAATTTCTGCTGAGCTGCCTGATAGCTGATATCGGCAATCCCAGCTTTCTTTTCTGCCTGATTCAGTTTACTCCAGATGGACATATCAAAAATGCTTTGTTTCAGCGATAGAGTTGCTCTGGTACCATGAGTTTCCTGTTTACCGCTGCGAAAATTTTTGCCATAGTTGGCTCCCGCACTTAGGCCTAACTGAGGCAATAAAGGGCTGCGGGCGACATCAATCCCTTCAAAAACCGAATTGCGATCAGCCAGCGCCTTAAGCAACTCAGGGTTAGTTTCTTTCGCCTGTTTATAAATTTGTAACAGGTCTTCTGCGTGGCCTGAAGTACTGAAACCTACCAGATTCATAGCGATAAAAAGAGATAGCAATTTTTTCATTTGCGTTCCTTGTTGTGCAGCTATTTTGCTTAAGTTGCCTCTGCATAAAAACAATATCACAGATTCTAGCAGAGAATACTTGCAGTATAAGGTGGCTGTTTGTGCCATATTGCCTTATTTTCTAGAGTGTTTGTATCTTCAAAATCAATTTATTTAGAACAATGTGAAAAAATACATTTTAATAGTAGAGAATTAAAAGATAACAAACAGGAGCTTTTATGTGCGAAGATCTTACCTCACCGCTTATTTCTACAAAATCGATAGATTCAGAAAAACCATTTACGTTTTCGAAACAAGATGTTGAAGTCATTTCCCGAAAAACACTCTATCACGGTTTTTTCAAAATGACGGAGTATCAATTCAGACACCGTCTGTTTCGTGGAGGATGGAGCGAAAATATTAAGCGTGAAGTATTTGAACGGGGTCATGCCGGTGTTTTGTTGCCTTATGATCCGGTGCGTGATGAAGTTGTCCTGATTGAACAGATCCGCATTCCGGCGATAGAAACCAGCCAGACGCCATGGTTGCTGGAAGTGATTGCCGGCATGATTGAAGAAGGGGAAGATGCTGAGCAGGTTGTCCGCCGTGAAGCGATAGAAGAAGCAGGTATTGAAGTTAAACGTTGCCAGCCGGCACTGAGTTACCTTGCAAGCCCCGGAGGAACAACAGAGCGCATGAGTATTTTTGTAGGAGAAGTCAACTCTTCTACTGCTCCAGGTATCCATGGTCTGGAAGGGGAAAATGAAGATATCCGGGTACTGGTTGTCAGCAGAGAGCAGGCTTATCAATGGGTTGAAGAGGGAATTATTGATAATTCAGCTTCAGTGATTGCAATACAGTGGCTGGCATTGCACCATGAAAAACTGAAAAAAGAGTGGCTGGAAATATAAACGGCAATTTTGTGTTGGGAAACGTGAAGTGTGCCCCAGTCAGCAGATCTTATGCATAAAGACACGTTAGAATGACCCTCTATGACCGACAGGAAAAGGAAACCATTTGGAAAGCCTGCTTGAAATACCTGTGGCGAAAGGTGCCACAGCAAGAATATTGCAAATCACTGACATGCACCTTTTTGCCAATAAAGGTGGCTCACTGCTGGGTATCAATACCTATCGCAGTTATCATGCTGTGTTGGATGCGATCCTTGAGCAGAATATTGATATTGATTTGGTCGTTGCGACCGGCGATTTAGTTCAGGATCAGACTCCCGGTGCCTATCAGAATTTTGTTGAAGGCATTGCCCGTTTGCCCGCCCCTTGTGTCTGGTTACCCGGTAATCACGATTATCAGCCTGCTATGGTTGATGTACTGGCGGCGGCGGGGATTTCACCTTCCAAGCAAATATTCATCGGCCAGCACTGGCAGCTTATCATGCTGGATAGTCAGGTGCAGGGTGTTCCCCACGGCGAATTGACGGAATACCAGCTGGAATGGATGAGTAAATGTCTGGATGAACACAGTGATCGTCAGGCGATTGTCATGCTTCATCATCATCCTGTACCATCCGGCTGTACATGGCTGGATCAGCACAGTCTGCGCAATGCTCCTGCACTGGCAGAATGCCTGAAGGGTAAATCGCAGGTGAAAACAATACTGTGCGGGCATATCCATCAAGAGCTGGATGTAATGTGGAATGGTATTCGTGTGATAGCAACACCATCAACCTGTGTGCAATTTAAGCCACATTGTACTAATTTTATGCTTGATACAGTGGCTCCGGGTTGGCGTTACCTTGAATTGCCTGTAACTGGTGGCGGAGAAGCAGAACTGCAAACGCAGCTTTATAGGCTCAAGAGTAATGAATTTTGCCCGGATTTAGATTCGGACGGGTATTAATGTCAACGTTACTTTACCTACATGGTTTTAACAGTTCATCCCAATCAGCAAAAGCAACTGCGCTGAAAACATGGTTGCACCAGCAGCACCCTGAAATAGAGATGCTGGTGCCGCAATTGCCTCCTTACCCCGAAGATACGGCAGCTTTACTGGAAGAAATAGTGATGAGCCGCTCAGGGGAACACATCGGTTTGGTTGGTTCCTCATTAGGAGGTTATCTGGCCATCTGGCTTTCACAATGCTTTGGCCTGCCAGCCGTAGTCGTCAACCCTGCGGTTCGTCCATTCGATCTTCTTCAGGATTATCTTGGGGAAAACGTGAATCCTTATACCGAAGAGCGGTATACTCTTGAAGAAAGCCACATTCATGACCTCAAAGTAATGCATATTGACCCGCTGGAATCACCGGATCTTATCTGGTTATTGCAGCAAACCGGGGACGAAGTGCTGGACTACCGTCAGGCGGTTGCCTACCTGATGCAGTGCAGACAAACCGTCGAATCTGGTGGAAATCATGCATTTATTGGTTTCGAATACTATTTTCCTCAAATCATTGACTTCTTGGGGCTAGCCAGCGGCAATAGTAAAAAAATTGCCAAAAATAGGTAAGCGACTGGTATTATCAACAGTATCTATCCAATGGATTCCGGGTTAACGCCGTTCTGATGGTGTTCCGGAATACGTAGGGTAATCAATACTGATTGGCCCTTTAATCATGAAGCAACCGACAGAATTACAACATGACTCAATCTAGTTATAACGCAGAGGCCATTGAAGTCCTCAGTGGCCTGGAGCCAGTTCGTCGCCGCCCAGGAATGTATACCGACACCGCCCGCCCGAACCATCTGGCACAGGAAGTGATCGATAATAGTGTGGACGAAGCGCTAGCTGGTCACGCAAAGCATATTCAAGTGATTCTCCACAGCGATCAGTCTCTGGAAGTGATAGATGATGGCCGTGGTATGCCGGTTGATATCCATCCTGAAGAAAAAGTATCAGCAGTTGAATTGATCCTGACCCGTCTGCATGCAGGTGGTAAATTTTCCAATAAAAACTACCAGTTCTCCGGTGGCTTGCACGGGGTTGGTATTTCGGTCGTTAATGCTCTGTCCAAACGGGTCGAAGTGACCGTTCGTCGCGACAGTCAGGTTCATCAGATCGCCTTCGAAAATGGCGATAAAGTACAGGAACTGGCTGTTATAGGTAGTTGCGGAAAACGTAATACCGGGACCAGTGTGCATTTCTGGCCGGATGAAAGCTATTTCGATACTCCCCGTTTTTCGACTTCACGTCTGGCTCATTTGTTGAAAGCAAAAGCAGTTCTGTGCCCCGGCGTTGAAATTATCTTTAAGGATAAACTGGCCGGAACCGAGCAAAAATGGTGTTATGCCGATGGGCTGACTGACTATTTGCTGGAAGCGGTTAATGGGCTGGTGACATTACCTCAGGCCCCGTTTGTCGGTGCACTCAGTGGCGAAACTGAAGCCGTGGACTGGGCGTTGCTCTGGCTGCCGGAAGGAGGTGAGTTACTGGCGGAAAGCTATGTTAACCTGATCCCGACAATACAGGGCGGTACCCACGTCAATGGCTTGCGTCAGGGGTTGCTGGATGCCATGCGTGAGTTCTGTGAATTCCGCAACATTTTGCCTCGTGGCGTCAAACTTTCTGCTGACGATATCTGGGATCGCTGTGCTTATGTATTATCCCTCAAAATGCAGGATCCACAATTTGCCGGGCAGACTAAAGAACGTCTGTCATCGCGCCAGTCTGCGGCTTTCGTTTCCGGTGTTGTCAAAGATGCATTCAGCCTGTGGCTGAACCAGCATATTCAGGAAGCAGAGCAATTAGCTGAAATGGCCATTGCCAGCGCTCAACGCCGCATGCGCGCGGCCAAAAAAGTGGTACGTAAGAAGCTGACCAACGGCCCGGCATTGCCGGGGAAACTGGCTGACTGTACCTCACAGGATCTGAATGTCACTGAACTGTTTCTGGTGGAAGGGGATTCTGCTGGTGGCTCTGCCAAACAGGCCCGTGATCGTGAATTTCAGGCTATTATGCCTCTTCGCGGTAAGATACTGAATACATGGGAAGTCTCTTCAGATGAGGTATTGGCTTCGCAGGAAGTCCATGATATTTCGGTCGCAATCGGTATCGATCCTGACAGTGAAGATCTCAGCCAGCTGCGTTACGGTAAAATCTGTATTCTGGCCGATGCAGATTCCGATGGCCTGCACATTGCAACGCTGCTGTGCGCCTTATTTGTCCGCCATTTCCCGACGCTGGTCAAACGCGGTCACGTTTATATGGCGATGCCACCACTGTATCGTATCGATCTTGGCAAAGAAGTTCACTATGCACTGGATGAAGGTGAAAAGAGTGCGGTACTTGACCGCCTGAGCCGTAAGCGTGGTAAGCCAAATGTTCAGCGCTTCAAAGGATTGGGTGAAATGAACCCGATGCAGTTGCGTGAAACTACGCTAGATCCCAATACTCGCCGTCTGGTGCAATTGACTATCAATGATGAAAATTATCAGGAAACCCTTTCCGTTATGGATATGCTTCTGGCGAAGAAACGCTCGGAAGACCGCCGTAACTGGCTGCAAGAAAAGGGTGATTCCATTGATATTGAAGTATAGCAATTGAATTGAAATTTAAACCCGATAGATTTCAAGATGCATCGCGGCCAACTAAAGCGGCAACTTGAAAGATGACGGGTTTTGAGGAAATTATTAACATGAGTGAAATAACTCACGATGGAGTGGAACGTCAGCCGCTCCACACATTCACTGAAAACGCTTATCTGAATTATTCCATGTACGTCATCATGGACAGGGCGCTGCCTTTTATCGGTGATGGATTAAAACCCGTGCAGCGTCGTATCGTCTACGCGATGTCAGAGCTTGGGCTGAGTAGCAGTGCAAAATTCAAAAAATCTGCCCGTACTGTCGGTGATGTACTGGGTAAATATCATCCACATGGTGATAGTGCCTGTTACGAAGCGATGGTGCTGATGGCTCAGCCTTTCTCTTACCGTTATCCACTTGTGGACGGTCAGGGAAACTGGGGTGCTCCGGATGATCCTAAATCTTTTGCGGCAATGCGTTATACCGAATCCCGCCTGTCTAAGTATGCAGAGTTGCTGCTGAGTGAACTGGGGCACGGGACAGTAGACTGGTTGCCAAACTTTGATGGTACATTGCAGGAGCCGAAAATGCTGCCTGCGCGTCTGCCTAATATCCTGCTGAACGGCACAACAGGTATTGCTGTTGGTATGGCAACGGATATACCGCCTCATAACTCACGTGAAGTGGCCAATGCGCTGATTTCCATACTGGATAAACCAGAGTCTTCACTTGATGAAGTCATGGAGCACGTGAAAGGCCCGGATTACCCGACAGATGCGGAAATCATTACTTCGAAAGAAGATATCCGTAAGATCTACAAAAATGGTCGTGGCTCGATACGCATGCGTGCTGTGTGGTCAAAAGAAGAGGGTAACGTTGTCATTACCGCTCTGCCACATCAGGTATCTGGTGCGAAAGTATTAGAACAGATCGCCAGCCAGATGCGTTCGAAGAAGTTGCCGATGGTGGATGATCTGCGGGATGAATCCGATCACGAGAACCCGACGCGTCTGGTGATTGTGCCCCGGACTAACCGTGTGGATGTCGAGCAGGTTATGAACCACCTGTTTGTCACAACCGATCTGGAAAAGAGCTATCGTGTTAACCTCAACATGATTGGTCTCGACAATCGCCCGAGTGTTAAAGGTCTGGTTGAAATTCTCAGTGAATGGCTGGTATTCCGTCGTGAAACGGTACGTAACCGCCTTAACCACCGTCTGGAAAAAGTGCTCAAGCGACTGCATATTCTGGAAGGTTTGCTGGCAGCCTATCTCAACATTGATGAAGTGATCCATCTTATCCGTAGTGAAGATGAGCCGAAACCAGTGTTGATGCAGCGTTTTGGTTTAACAGAAACACAGGCAGAAGCGATTCTGGAACTGAAACTACGTCATCTGGCAAAACTGGAAGAAGTCAAAATCCGGGGTGAGCAGGATGAACTGGCAAAAGAGCGGGACAAACTTCAGGCTATCCTTGGCTCTGAGCGCAAGCTGAACACACTGCTGAAAAAAGAGATTATTGCAGATGCGGAAAACTATGGTGATAAGCGTCGTTCTCCGCTGAAAGAGCGCTCAGAAGCGAAGGCAATGAGCGATCATGATATTCTGCCATCAGAGCCGATTACGGTTGTGATGTCTCAAATGGGCTGGGTTCGTAGTGCGAAAGGGCATGATATTGATCCTACTGGTTTAAATTACAAATCTGGTGACAGTTATCGCGATGCTGTGCGTGGTAAGAGTAATCAGCCGGTAGTCTTTATTGACAGTACCGGGCGTAGTTATTCTATTGATCCTCTGGATTTACCTTCAGCCAGAGGACAGGGAGAGCCTTTGACCGGCAAACTGGCATTACCGGCCGGAGCATCCGTTGAGCATCTGCTGATGGAGAAAGAAGATCAGAAACTCCTGATGGCATCGGATGCGGGTTATGGCTTCATCTGTACCTTCAGTGACTTAATTGCCAAGAATCGGGCAGGGAAGGCCCTGATTACGTTGCCACAAAACGCTAAGGTCATGTCACCATTGGCGATCGGCAATGAACAGGATGATATGTTACTGGCGATCACCAAAGCGGGACGCATGTTGATGTTTCCTGTCGCTGATCTCCCACAGCTGTCAAAAGGTAAGGGCAATAAAATAGTTTCCATTACCTCGGCGCAGGCGGCTTCTGGAGAAGATATATTGAGCTGGTTGCTGGTATTGCCGCCAAAATCTTCAATCACGCTTTATTTCGGTAAGCGAAAATTACAGCTTCAGCCAGAGGAATTGCAGAAATTCAGGGCAGAAAGAGGCCGTAAAGGAACCGCCCTGCCGCGTGGCTTACAGCGTGTTGAGCGTGTAGAAATAGAAACAAAATTGAACTGAATATAACTTCATTTTTATATAATTAAATAACCCTGACAGCAGGCCAGTACAACACTGGCCTGCCTTGCAAGAGGAAACTATGCTAACCATTATTCGTGGGATCATTGTTATTCTGTTTACCTTTCTAGTCTGTATATTCGGCGGTATTTACTGTTTATTCAGCCCCCGGGATCCGCGTCATGTGATGACCTTTGGCCGTGCATTTGGCAAGCTGCACACAATATTCGGTATCAAACTGATTGAACGTATTCCTGAAGATGAGCCACAAGTTGGCCCAAGCATCTATATCGGTAATCACCAGAACAATTTCGACATGATAACCATGTCAAACGCTGTACAGCCCCGCACGGTGACAGTTGGTAAAAAAAGTCTGGTTTTTATTCCTTTCTTTGGTCAGTTGTACTGGCTGACAGGCAATATCCTGATTGACAGACAAAACCGGACAAAAGCACACGGGACGATTTCACAGGTTGTTGAGCAGATTAAAAAGAACCGTGTTTCTGTCTGGATGTTTCCGGAGGGTACCCGCAGTCGTGGTCGTGGTTTAATGCCGTTTAAAACGGGGGCTTTCCATGCAGCCATTGCGGCCGGAGTGCCGATTGTACCGGTTTGTGTTTCTTCAACACATGGCAAGATCAAGCTTAATCGTTGGAATAATGGCACGGTTATTGTTGAAATGCTGCCGCCGATTGATACAACAAAATATACAAAAGAGCGGGTTCGTGAATTGGCTGAACATTGTCATCAGGTGATGAAGGCCAAGATTGAAGCGCTGGATAAAGAAGTTGAGGAGCTTAACAAGCGAAGTTAATTGAATTAAAATAACTTACGCTATTTTTACGCAGTACTCCTTTCTGATATGGGGATGAATTCTGACTATAAATTTAAGATAGTTTTAGAATTTATCCCCTGTTCGCGATATGATTGCTTCTTGATAAATTAACGTTTTTTATTAAACGCAATCGATAAGATATATACCTATACCCAGTGGATTTCAACGAGTGTCCAGCAAAGACATGATGTGGAAGACAAAGGGTAGTACCGCCGCGATATAATTTGAAATCAATTAGATATGAATAAGCACTCAATTTGGGAAGTTATTCTTTCTTTTCGTGGCGCTCATTCCTGCCGTGGAGAAAATATGTCACTGAGTCGGCGCCAATTTATTCAGGCATCTGGTTTAGCAGTATGTTTAGGAGCGCTCCCCTTTGCTGTTCAGGCAGATAAAGACCAACAAATAGCATTACCTGTTCCCCCCTTACTGGAATCTCGCGGTGGCCAGCCCCTGTTTTTAGCTCTTCAGAGAGCCAGCTGGTCTTTTGACGGGGAAAATAAGGCATCAGTGTCGGGTATCAATGGTCTCTATCTGGGGCCGACTATTCGTGTCCGTAAAGGGGATAACGTTAAACTGATATACAGTAATCGCCTGTCAGAGCCGGTTTCAATGACTGTAAGCGGGTTACAGGTACCCGGAACACTGATGGGGGGTGCATCACGCCTGATCCCTGCTCATGGGAACTGGTCTCCGGTCATTCCGATTGATCAACCAGCAGCAACATGTTGGTATCACGCCAATACACCACACCGGATGGCGGAACAGGTTTATGCAGGGTTAGCAGGAATGTGGCTGGTGGAAGACGAAAATACCCATCGCTTGCCTTTACCCAGACATTATGGCGTCGATGATTTTCCGGTTATTTTGCAGGACAAACGATTGGATAATTTTGGTACGCCCCGCTATGACAAGGCTTCTGCCAGTCAGGGATTCCTTGGGGATACACTGGTTATTAACGGGGTGGAAAACCCGTTTATCGAAGTTGCCAAAGGGTGGATCAGGCTGCGTCTGTTAAATGCTGCCAATGCCCGCCGTTTCCAGTTACAGCTCAGTGATGGCCGGCCTTTCTATATGATTGCGACTGATCAGGGGTTATTGCCAGCGCCGGTGGCGGTTCAGACGCTTTCATTGGCACCGGGAGAACGTCGTGAGGTGCTGATTGATATGTCGAAAGCAGACAGTGTTGTTATCACGGCAGGAGAATCTGCCGGCATGATTGATCGACTGAAAGGGCTGTTTGAACCATCCAATAAATTACGCTCAACAAATGTTCTGACGATTAAATCAGGTGGGTTGCTACCTCTGGTCACAGAAGAGCTGCCCTCCCAGCTTGTGACTGATACGACTGGCATTGATTCCTCAATTCGCAACCGACAAATTGTTTTAGGGGATGAAACACAGGGCATCAATGGAGTATTACTGAATCCCAACCGAACCGACATTACCAGCCATCAGGGAGCATGGGAACGCTGGATAGTGACAACCTCGATTCCACAGCCTTTCCATATCGAAGGTGCCAGATTCAAAGTTATCAACCACAACGGGGTACAACCGGAGCCGCAGGATTATGGCTGGAAAGATACCGTTTGGGTGGATGGCAGAACTGAGCTGTTGGTCAATATGATGCAGCCATCCTATGAACACTACCCGTTTATGTATTACAGCCAGATATTAGAATGGGCCGATCGTGGCGTGGCAGGGCAATTGGTAGTGACTCCGGCGGGGATGTAAGGGAATACGTTTCACATTGATAAGTTGCTAATCTTATCGACTGTGACTACCCCTTTCCGTATAGTGTCCGCAATTTTCATACTACTTGCCTGTAAGGTGACTTAATGAATATCAGCTTGATTGCTGCAATGGCGATGGATCGCGTTATTGGTCTGGACAATGCTATGCCGTGGACTGTTCCGGGTGATTTAGCCTGGTTTAAGCGTAATACACTCGGAAAGCCGATTGTGATGGGAAGAGTAACCTATGAATCGATTGGTCGACCTTTACCGGGCCGTCTGAACATTATCATCAGCCGTCAGCCAGGCAGCGATGATCGTGTAACCTGGGTCAGCTCTATCGAAGAAGCTCTGGCTGCGGCAGGTGATGTCGAAGAAATAATGGTGATAGGCGGTGGTAAAATTTATGAACAATTTATTCCTCTGGCCAGTCGCATGTACCTGACTCATATTGACGCCGAAGTGATCGGGGATACCCATTTTCCTGATTATGAACCCGATGAGTGGAACTCGGTTTTTACTGAATATCACGATGCTGATGAGCGCAATTCACACAGCTACTGTTTTGAAATTCTGGAAAGAAGGCAGTAATTATTTTTCTCTGTCAGGTTTGAGAAATGGAGTGTCAGACGACCCTCCATTAAAAATTACGAATCTGAATCATCTGACTGAGTAGTAAATGCAGGCTGACTGAAATATTGTTTATCTTCCCAACGTAAAAGCGTCAGCTCTCCACCCCAGCAACAGCCTGTATCTAAAGCATAAATATCAGCAGGCGTTCCTCTTCCTTCCAGTGCTGCCCAGTGACCAAATGCAATGGAATAATCTTCAGGAATTTTTCGCGGGAGTTCAAACCAGGGTTTTAGTGGCGCGGGAGCATTTTCGGGCTTGGATTTGCAAATCATATCCAGCTGACCATTCGGAAAACAGTAACGCATTCGTGTCAATACGTTGGTGCTATAACGCAGTCGTGACAGTCCGCTTAATTTTGGTGACCAGCTATTGGGCATATCACCATACATAGCATTGAGAAACAGGGGATAACTGTCACTACGCAGGATCGCTTCCACTTCGTGGGCACATATTCTGGCTGTCTCCAGATCCCATTGTGGAGTCAGCCCTGCATGAGCCATGACCAGTTTCAGTTCATCATCGATCTGTAATACCGGTTGTTTTCTCAGCCAATTAATCAGTTCATCGACATCAGGAGCAGTAAGCAACTCATCCAACTGGTCTTTAGGTTTATTACGACTGATTTTGTTATACACAGCCAGCAAATGCAGGTCATGATTACCCAGAACCAACCTGACGGCGGATCCCAGTTGCTTAACATAGCGCAGAACCGCCAGAGAATCAGGGCCGCGGGCGACTAAATCACCTGTCAGCCACAATGTATCTCTGTCGGGATCAAAATCAACCTGTTGTAAGAGTGCAATCAGCTCGCGGTAGCAGCCGTGAATATCGCCGATAAGGTATGTAGACATAGTTAATTTATCAGTGTTGGGATAGCCAGTCGGAATACTGGAATAGCAACCCGGAATGGATTGCCAAGATGATCAATCATCTCATAATGGCCTTCCATTGTTCCCAAAGGTGTTTCCAGAACAGTCCCGCTACTGTAGCGATACTCCGTTCCGGGCGGGATCACCGGCTGCTCTCCCACCACGCCTTCGCCATGAACTTCTGTCTGATGGCCGTTACTGTTGGTTATACGCCAGTAACGGCTGATGAGTTGCACGGGGGAATGCCCAAGATTACGAATTAATATTATATAAGAAAACACAAAACGTAGCCGGTCCGGTTCTGACTGGCTTTCAACGTAAGCGCTTTGAACTTGAATATGAACTCTTGGTTCGTTGAGCATAAATGCCTCCTTTTACTGCAACGTATGTCCGTTATCAGACAGTTTCAGATTGAGACGATAACCAGTTTGCCATTTTACAGTATTGCTCGACTGAAATATTTTCAGCACGTGTGCCCGGATCAACACCCAAATCAGAGAGTTGTTCAGGAGAAAACAGGTCACTCAGGCTATTGCGGATAGTTTTGCGACGTTGATTAAATGCTTGTGTCGTGATCCTTGCCAGCATGCGGATATCCTGCACAGGATGAGGTATCGACTTATAAGGCATAGCCTTATGAGGGATTAATCGCACGATAGCAGAATCGACTTTCGGCGCCGGGGTAAACGCGGTCGGCGGTACTTCCAGTACTGGCATAACATGACAGTAATATTGCGCCATGACACTCAAACGCCCGTAGGCTTTACTGCCCGGCCCGGCAACAAGACGATTTACGACTTCTTTCTGCAACATGAAGTTCATATCAGCGACAGCATCAGTGAAGCTGAACAGATGAAACATTAATGGCGTAGAGATGTTATACGGCAGATTACCGAATACACGCAGAGGTTGCCCCAGTTCTTTGGCGATCTCACCAAAATCAACGGTCATGGCATCCTGCTGAATAATAGTCAGCTTATCTTTCAGTTTCGGATGGAGCTGCAAACGAGCAGCCAGATCACGGTCAAGTTCGACGACCGTCATTTTATCCAGACGCGCTGCAACGGGTTCGGTCAGTGCTGCCAGACCCGGCCCGATTTCCACCATAGCCTGCCCAGGCTGTGGGTTCATAGCATCAACAATGCTATCAATGACATACTGGTCGGTTAAGAAATTTTGCCCGAAGCGTTTACGGGCATGGTGCCCTTGGTGGACTTTATTATTCATTACTGTTTTGTATCATTTTAATTGCGAGATTCAATGCGGTGATAAAACTTCCCACATCAGCTTGACCTGTCCCTGCCAGCTCCAGTGCGGTGCCATGATCGACAGAGGTTCGGATGAATGGCAGCCCCAGAGTGATATTCACCGCTCTGCCAAAACCCTGGTATTTTAGCACGGGCAGCCCTTGATCGTGATACATAGAAAGCACTGCATCAGCATGATCCAGATATTTTGGCTGAAACAGCGTATCAGCAGCTAATGGCCCTTCCAGCCAGATACCTTCGGCTCTGAGGCTCTCCAGTGCCGGAATAATCACATCAATCTCTTCACGCCCCATATGGCCGTTTTCACCTGCATGAGGGTTAAGACCACAGACATAGATATGAGGGCGCGGGATGCCAAACTTGGTTTTCAGGTCATGATTAAGTATGGTGACCACTTCCCGCAGAGAATCAAAAGTTATCGCTTTGGGAACATCCAGAATCGGTAAATGGGTTGTTGCCAGAGCGACCCGTAACTCTTCTGTTGCCAGCATCATTACAACGCGTGAACACTGGCTATGGTCAGCAAAAAACTCAGTATGCCCGGTGAAGGCGATCCCGGCATCATTGATAACCCCTTTATGTACAGGGCCTGTTACCAGTGCCGAAAACTCACCTCTTAAACAACCATCGCAGGCTTTAGCCAGAGTTTCTGTTACATAAGTACCATTCTCCCGGTTTAATTCACCCGCGACAGCCGGAGTATGGAGAGAAACGGGGAGAATACTCAGTGTTCCGGCAGACTGTGAGTCAGATAAATGTTCCGGGGAGTAAGGCTGCAATTGCAAGGGCAGGTTCAGTTGCCGTGCACGGGAGAGCATGAGTTCAGGATCGGCACAGACAACTAATTGGACGGGCCACTCAAATTGGGCGAGGGCAATGACTAAATCCGGGCCAACCCCGGCTGGTTCGCCGGGGGTGATAATGATGGGTTTATTTTGCATCGTTGCCATCTAAAATTTTCACATAAGCAGAGGCGCGTAATTCCTGCATCCAGGTTTGCGCTTCTTCATTAAATTTACGGGTAAACAGCAGCTTGTAGGCACGATCTTTCTGTGCTGCATCGGTTTTGTCGACTTTGCGGGTATCAAGCAACTGAATCAGATGCCATCCGAAAGCAGAGTGAATAGGCTGGCTGATTTCGCCTTTTTTCAGTTTAACCAGAGCATCACGGAAAGCAGGATCATAAGCACTTGGCACATTCCAGCCCAGTTCACCGCCACGCATGGCAGAGCCAGGGTCTTCAGAATACTCTTTTGCTGCTTTCTCAAATGTCGTTTTACCGCTTAAAATTTCTTCCCGGAGCTGTCTTAATTTGTCGCGGGCCTGCTCATCAGTCATCACTGGTGATGCTTTCAGCAGAATATGGCGGGCATTGACTTCGGTGACTGCAACAGGCGCATTACCGCCACGGATATCATTCACTTTCAGGATATGGAAGCCGACACCGGAACGGATTGGGCCGATAACCTGCCCTTTTTGAGCTGACTGAAGCTGTTCAGCAAATAATGATGGTAGTTCCTGTAACCGGTTCC
This sequence comes from Xenorhabdus sp. KJ12.1, assembly GCF_963876495.1. Taxonomy (NCBI): domain Bacteria; kingdom Pseudomonadati; phylum Pseudomonadota; class Gammaproteobacteria; order Enterobacterales; family Morganellaceae; genus Xenorhabdus; species Xenorhabdus sp. KJ12.1. Next base: position 103,899 of record NZ_CAWNQH010000094.1, on the reverse strand, counting down.
AGCCCATGTTGCCGCCTTTTAAGGCTTGTGTATCGCTGGAATAAGCAATTGCCAGTTTCCCAAAATCCCCGCCTTTTTTCAGATCAGATAAGATCTTGTTTACGGTAACTTCTGCTTTCTCGACCTGAGCGTGAGTTGGGTTCTCAGGCAGAGGGATCAAAATCTGACTAACGTTCAGTTCAGTATTCTGATCATTATGGCTACTGAGTTGATTCACTAAAGAATCAACTTCTTGAGGCAGAATAGAAATGCGACGACGGACTTCGTTGTTACGCACTTCAGCAATCAGCATTTCTTTGCGGATTTGATTTCGATAGGTATCGAAACTCATACCCTCCGCAGCCAGACTTTGCTTCATCTGAGCAAGGCTCATATGGTTCTGTGCTGCAATGTTTTCAATGGTTGAGTCCACATCCGCATCAGGAATAGTAAGCTGCATCTGCTTTGCCATTTGCAGGACGATGTCATCCATAATCAGACGCTCAAGAATTTGGTGGCGCAATGTCTTTTCATCCGGTATCTGCTGACCAGATAATCTTGCGTTATTCTTAACGGACTCTAAGAGGTTGTTGACGTCACTTTCCAGCACGACATCATTATTAACAATGGCAGCGACCTTATTGATTTCCTGTGGTGCTGCTATGGCAGTGTTCATTGCAAACATCAACCCGAGAATGAGCGTTCTCCAGTTCTTCATATGTTTCCCATCATATCAATCCCGCCTTACAGCGGGGTTATTGTGTTTACATTTTGTTTATTGGTATCAGAAAGCACGCTGATAAGGCAAAATACTTTGCTGAAGCATCTTCTGGCTACCCAAACTATGATTGTTACTTAAGCCACGGAGTTCAATATTGAGTGACCATTTATTATCATATTCACTCTGGTTATCCTTCCAGCTGACTATCTTACGCTCGTAACCGACATTCACAGCCCAACAACAGGTACTATACTGCATACCGAGCATCTTGCTGGCGGGTTGTTTCTCTTTGGCATCGTAGTAATATGCGCCGACGACCGCCCAGCGATCAGTCAACGGCCAGCTTCCTATCACACCTACCTGAGAAATACCCTGCTGATACGCAGGAGCGTTTCTGAGAGTAGCCCGAATATAGTCACGATTAACAAAGCGATAATTCAGCTGTATCAGGCGGTCAGCATCACGGCGGTATTCCACGACTGAATTCCCCATTGAAACCTGGCTCAGACGGGTATCATACTGCACTCCACCTTTGAAGCCCCAGGATGAGTTGATGTTCCATTCAACATCACTGGCCCAGGTTGTAGAACCCGTTCTTCGGTTATTACTGGCATCAATAGGACTTTGTGTTTGCCCGGAAGAGTCAGCATCTTTAACGCGTGGTGCCTCAAAGTAATAAATTTGACCTATAGAGAAACTAAAACGTTCAACTAAATCTTCATCATAGATACGGGTGGTGATACCACTTGTAAATTGGTTGGCTGATGAAATGCGATCCAGACCACTGTAGAACCGATCACGGAACAAGCCGGTATAATTGGTGTGCAGCAGGGAGGAATCATAGTCGTAAATATTATTCTGATTCCTATAGGGAACATAAAGGTACTGAACCCGAGGCTCCAATGTCTGCGTAAAACCGGGCTTAAAGTACATGGCCCGTTCAAATACCATCTGTGCATCTGATTTAAACTGTGGCAGAACGCGATTAACCGATTTCTCCAAATCAGAGGTCTTTTGCGCCGCAGGAATATCTTGTTGGTAGTGGGTTGCCATCAACTTAACTTCATTGTTGAGACTTGCCCAGCCATTGGAGAGTGGCAGGTTGATGGAAGGCTCTACATGCCAGCGGGTTGCGTTCGGCTGTTCCTTACCAACGCTGGTAAATTTGGCAAATTGCGCATAGGTGCGGAAATCAAATGGTCCCAGATCATTTTTATAGTAATTCAGATCTAGCTGAGGGGTAGCACGGTATGCTTTTCTGGTATCGCTGGCGGTAAAGATCTGGAATTGCTTGGTGGTTAACGTTGCATTCCAGTTCTGTTGCGCATAACCGATACTGAATTTTTGCGTGGCGTAACCATCAGTACTGGTTCCGTACTGAGAGCTGTAATCCGTAAAATAGTGCGGATCACTGACTTTGGTATAATCAGCACTGAAGCGCCAGACCTGATTCATCACTCCACCGTGGTTCAGGTAAAATAACCAGCGGCTGTTGCTATCCCGTTCAGGTCTGAGATTAAAATCTTTATCTTCTGCGTACAGGCGGTCTTTCTTAATCCAATCCAGTGCTACGGTGCCTGAGCCCGCTTTCGTTAAGTAACGGAACTCGTTATCGAGCTTCAGACCGCGTTTGCTGATCAAGTGCGGAGTGATGGTCGCATCGTAGTTGGCAGCAATATTCCAATAATAAGGCAGGATGAACTGGATACCGTCTTTATTGGAAAAACTGGCATTGGGGATCAAAAAACCAGAGCGGCGTCTATCGCCAATCGGTAGTTGCAGGTAGGGAGTATAAAATACGGGAACATTTGCGACCCTGAAACGGGCGTTCCAAATCTCAGCCACTTCTTCCTGACGATCCAGAATGACTTCTGAACCGATAACGCTCCAGCTATCGTTACCCGGCAGACAGGAAGTAAACACGCCATTATCTAAAATGGTATAGCGATTCTCACCGCGCAGCATCATTTTATCTGCGCTACCGCGTCCCTGGCGACCTACCATCTGGTACTTCCCTTGTTCCACATCGGTATCTTTTGTGGTTAAGTTAGCCCAGGCGCGTGGCCCTTTCAGAATTATCTGAGGATCATCATATCTGACATTCCCGGCAGCATGGATAGTCCGCACCGGGTCTTTAGCTTCAGCCTGCTCGAATCTGACTCTGTCGGCAGTCAGTGTTTTATTTCCTTGTTGGATATCGACATTACCGACAAACTCTACAGCAGTAGGGTATTCACCATGGGTATCATCAGACTGAATTTTAATCGGGAGTGTGTTGGGATCCCCGGTAATAATGGGTTTGTCGTAGACAGGGACACCCAGCATACATTGTGCTGCAAGGTCAGCGTGTGCCTGCTGACTGTAAAGTGCTGCCCATACCATCGTGGCCAGCAAAGTGGGATAACATTTATTCATAGATGCTTATGCGGTTCCATCATGAGTGGCATCATGCCGACAAACGCTGAGAGACTAACGCACTTGATAGATATGCGCCAGAGTAAAGTTAAATTTCACTAATCATGCTGTTAGGCACAGAGCTTAATGGATAGTATGATAATGATGAATAGTATGATAATGCAAAATTTCACTCAGGGCATTGAGGAATTAGAGAGTATATGCAGTATTGGGGAAAATTATTAGGGTTAATATTTGGTATTGCATCTGGTGCCGGGTTCTGGGGCATTGTGGTGGGTGTTCTGCTGGGCCATATCCTTGATAAGGTGAGGATACGGAATCAGGGAACCCCTGCTAAAAACCCATCGCGGCAGGCACTGTTTTTCCGCAGTACCTTTCAGGTATTGGGCCATTTGACTAAGTCAAAAGGACGGGTTACTGAAACGGATATCCAACTGGCCAGCCAGCTTATGGATCGAATGCGCCTGCATGGTGACGCCCGCCTTGCTGCACAACAGGCATTTCGTGAGGGTAAACGCCCTGAGTTTCCATTACGTGAGACATTAAAACAGCTTCGTCGGGCCTGTTTCGGGCGCTTTGATCTGATCAGAATGTTTCTCGAAATCCAGCTTCAGGCTGCATTTGCTGATGGTGAACTTCATCCCAATGAAAGAAAAGTGCTGTTTGTGATTGCTGAAGAACTGGGAATTTCCCGTATGCAGTTCGAGCAGTTTCTGGCGATGATGGAAGGCGGTCGTCATTTTGGCGGTCAATATCAGCAGAATGGTCATTATCAGGGAGCCGCCCAACAGCGTGCGACGCTGGAAGATGCCTGTAAGGTGCTGGGGGTCAGCCAGAATGATGATGCCACAACCATTAAGCGGGCTTACCGGAAGCTGATGAGTGAGCACCATCCCGATAAGCTGGTGGCAAAAGGTTTACCACCAGAAATGATGGAGCTTGCCAAACAAAAAGCACAGTCCATTCAGGCCGCTTATGATCTGATCAAGAAAGAGAAAGGCTTTAAATAACGGCTGTCAGAAAGAAATTAACGGCAATTAAAAGTCGGCGATACATTCAAAATGCATCGGAGAACCATAAGCCGGATGAGTGATAGACAGCTCCTGTGCGTGTAATTGCAGGCGAGGAGCTAACTCTTTTGCCTGTTGATGCGCATAGAACCGATCACCCAGAATGGGATAACCAAGTGCCAGCATATGTACCCGAAGCTGATGGGAACGTCCGGTGATAGGCGCGAGCCTGACGCGGGTTGCCTGTGCTTCATATTCAAGTACCTGATATTCGGTCTGTGCCGATTTTCCCGTTTCAAAGCAGACTTTTTGTTTCGGGCGATTCGGCCAGTCGCAGATTAACGGTAAATCAACCAGCCCTTCTTCCGGTTCTAATCTCCCCCAGACACGTGCGATATAGACTTTTTTCGGTTCACGCTCACGAAATTGTCGCTTGAGTTCACGTTCAGCCGCTTTGGTCAGTGCGACCACCATGATGCCACTGGTCGCCATATCCAGCCGATGAACAGATTCGGCAGAGGGAAATTCGGCCTGTACCCGGGTCATGATACTGTCTTTATGTTCCTCAGCTTTTCCCGGAACAGAAAGCAATCCGCTGGGTTTATTGACAACCATAATGTGCTCATCCTGATAAAGCACATGTAACCAGGGGTCAGTCGGGGGATTATAAAACTCCAGCATAGTCGCTCCAATGGGTTTGGAAAATTGGGTTGGAAAAAATAACGGGGCGCATTCTAACAGCATATCGATGGGATAAAACAGAGGGGCACCTCGTTATGGATGCCCCTTATGACAGAATAACTATTCTTTATTGGTGAGAGACAACGACCAGACGAATTGCATCCAGACGCCAGTTTGCCTGATCCAGATTCAGCAACAGATGCTTATGCTCGGATTCAATGGCTTCCAGTTCATCATCACGGATATTCGGGTTGACCGCTTTCAGGGCTTCCAGACGTGACAACTCAGCGGACAGGACTTCATCAGCTTCTTTTTTCGCTTTCTCGATTAACTCACGCGCCTGTTGTTCAACCAGAGGTTCAGACTGCTGCAAAACAGCATGAACTTCTTTTTGAACCGCGTTAACCAGCTTGCTGGCATTATGGCGGTTGATGGCATTCAACTGACGGTTAAAACTTTCAAACTCCACCTGAGGTGCCAGGTTAGTGCCTTTCAGGTCCATCAATAAGCGTAACGGTGTCGGAGGCAGGAAGCGGGTTAATTGCAGGTGTTTCGGTGCCTGAGCCTCAACAACATAAACTAACTCAACTAACAGCGTACCAACCGGCAGTGCTTTGTTTTTCAGAATAGAAACTGCACAGCTTCCGGTATCGCCTGACAGGACAAGATCCAGACCGTTCCGGATAATCGGATGCTCCCAGCTCAGGAACTGAGTATCTTCGCGGGATAAGGCTTTTTCACGATCGAATGTAACAGAACAGCCATCCTGTGGCAGACCCGGGAAGTCAGGCACCAGCATGTGTTCAGACGGGTTGAGAATGATAATGTTATCGTTGCGATCTTCCTGATTGATACCAATGATATCGAACAGGTTCAGGGCAAAATTCACCAAATCAGTATTATTATCCTGTCCGGCAATGGTTTCAGCCAGAATCTGCCCTTGCTCACCACCGTTAGAATTCATCTCCAGCAGACGGTCACGGCCTTGCTCCAGCTGTTGTTTGAGCTGTTCGTGATGCGTGCGGCACTCGGAGATAAACTCGTTGAAACCCGTTTGTTCGTTAGGCTTGGCAAGGAAATTCAGCAGCGTTTCATAGTACTTATCGTAAATCGGGCGACCTGTCGGGCAGGTATGTTCAAAAGCATCCAGACCTTCGTGATACCAGCGTAGCAGGACAGATTGTGCGGTACTTTCCAGATAAGGCACGCTGATCGTGATATTGCGGTTCTGACCGATACGATCCAGACGACCGATACGCTGTTCCAGCAAATCAGGATTGAAAGGCAGATCGAACATAACGAGCTGATTGGCAAACTGGAAGTTGCGTCCTTCGGAACCAATTTCAGAACACAGAAGCACCTGCGCGCCTTCTTCTTCGGAAGCGAAGTAAGCCGCTGCACGGTCACGCTCCAGCAGGGAAAGCCCTTCATGGAATACCGCACTGCGGATCCCTTCGCGTTCACGCAGAACCTGTTCCAGTTGCAGGGCAGTCTCCGCTTTGGCACAGATCACCAGTACTTTTTCATCGCGGTTTGCCAGCAGGAAGCCAAGCAGCCATTCAACACGGGGGTCAAAGTTCCACCATGTTGCATTTTCGCCTTCAAACTCCTGATAAATCCGTTCAGGGTAGAGCATATCTTTTGCACGCGCTTCCACCGTTTTTTTCGCCCCCATAATTTCAGACACTTTGATAGCAGTCTGATACTGGGATGGCAGTGGCAGCTTAATTTCATGCAGTTCGCGGTGAGGGAAACCTTTTACACCACCACGGGTATTACGGAACAGCAACCGGCTGGTGCCGTGGCGATCCATCAGCATCGCAACTAATTCACGGCGGGCGATTTCACTTTCTTCTTCCTGATTGCTATTCGCCGCTTTCAGCAGAGGTTCAATATCCTGTTCGCTGATCAGCTCAACAATCAGGTTTTGCTGGTCATTGCTCAGCGTTTCACCAGACAGCAGTAACGTTACTGCATCAGCAACCGGGCGGTATTTCTGCTGTTCGTCAATGAAAGCCTGATAATCGTGGAAACGATTTGGATCAAGAAGACGCAGACGGGCAAAGTGGCTTTCCTGTCCTAACTGTTCTGGTGTCGCTGTCAGAAGCAGAACAGACGGAATTTGTTCTGCCAGTTGTTCGATAACCTGATATTCGCGGCTTGGCGCTTTTTCACTCCATTCCAGATGGTGTGCTTCATCCACGACCATCAAATCCCAGCCCGCTTCCAGCAAATGCTCAAAGCGCTGTTTATTACGGCGAACAAAATCCAGCGAACAAATAACTAACTGTTCCGTTTCAAATGGATTATCGCTGTCATGCTGGGCTTCGGAATAACGGCCATCATCAAACAGAGAGAAGCGCAAGTTAAAGCGGCGCAGCATTTCCACCAGCCACTGATGCTGGAGACTGTCTGGCACAATAACCAGCACACGTTCGGCACGACCAGCCATCAGTTGTTGATGGATAATCATACCGGCTTCAATGGTCTTACCCAGACCAACTTCATCCGCCAGTAATACGCGCGGAGCATGGCGCTTACCGACTTCATTAGCGATATGTAACTGATGTGGGATCAAACTGGCACGAATGCCGCGCAGACCACTTTCTGCCAGCCGAAATTGTTCACTTTGATGCTTACGAGCACGGAAACGCAAGGCAAAGCGATCCATTCGATCAATCTGGCCGGCAAACAGGCGATCCTGTGGCTTATTGAATGTCAGCTTACTATCCAGAAATACTTCCCGCAGGATGACATTTTCTTCTTCAGTATCTAAACGAGTACCGATGTAGTTCAGCAGGCCATTCTCTTGTTGAACTTCATCGACCTTGAGTTTCCAGCCTTCGTGACTGGTCACGGTATCGCCCGCATTAAACATAACTCGGGTGATTGGGGAATCATTGCGTGAGTAGAGGCGGTTTTCTCCGCTGGCTGGAAAAAGCAATGTCACCATGCGCGTGTCAAGCGCCACGACTGTACCTAATCCAAGTTCGCTTTCTGTATCGCTTATCCAGCGTTGACCAAGAGTAAATGGCATAAATTTTGGCTCAGTTTTCTGTTAGATAATGTTATTTATGGTTGCAGGGTGGCTGCTTTTGTTGGATATCGATCATCATTGGTTATCGATAGGATTCGTCTTTATGACTAGTTTTCATGACTAGTTCTGTGACACTTTTCGGGAGTAATTTCCCTTTAAAGGGGCGTTATGTTAATTGAAGCTGAGCAAGTCGTCACCTGCAAAAACATCAATTAATCGAAAGTAAGGTTCATTTGCCCCGTCAGCAGGGTAGTAAAATCATCCTGAAGAAACGGCAGAATGGCATCTGCAATCGGCATAATCTGCTTACTGATATAGTGTTCATAGTCCGGTGGAGAGGTGAGATTTTCCAGCGGCTCAGGCCCGGATTGCGTGATTATGTAACTAATCCAACCGCCATTCTGATACTGCAACGGGCGGTTTTTCTGCTTGTTGTACTCATCTGCCAGACGAGCAGCCCTGACATGGGGAGGAACATTGCGCTGATAATCAGTGAGATTACGTCGCAGCCGTTTTCGGTAAACCAGACGATTATCAAATTCACCGGCGAGAGTACTGGCAACATAGTTACGTATATAATCCTGATAAGGCTTCTTATAAAAAATAAGGGAATACAGCTCCTGCTGAAATGCCTGTGCCAGCGGAGTCCAGTCACTTCTTACTGTTTCCAACCCCTTAAATACCAATTTATCGCCGCTTAACCCGGCATAACGTTTTTTACTCCCTTCTTCTGCTCCCCTTACCGTCGGCATCAGAAAACGGCGATAGTGGGTTTCAAATTCCAGTTCTAGTGTACTTTCGAGGTTGAATTTTGTCTTGAGGTGATCTTTCCACCATTGGTTGACGAACTGTGCCAGCGAATGACCAATCTGGCTGGCTTCTGTTTCAGAGTGAAGGTGTTTCAGGCAGACAAACGTGGAATCAGTATCACCATAAATCACCTGATAGCCTTTTGATTCAATTAATTTTCGTGTCTGGTGCATAATCTTGTGGCCGCGTATGGTAATTGATGAGGTTAGGCGCGGATCAAAAAAATGGCAACCGGAGGCACCGAGTACACCATAAAAGGCATTCATGATAATTTTCAGCGCCTGAGCAAGCGGAGCATTGTTTTGCTGCTTTGCTTTATCTCGCTCATGCCAGATGTGAGTGACAATATCGGGTAAGCAGTGCTGAGTGCGGGAAAAAAATGCCTCCCGGAAACCGGGAACAGAATGTTCTTTATCGGGCTGGGCGAGGCCTTCCACCATTCCGACCGGATCGATAAGAAAAGTACGGATAATAGAAGGGTAAAGGCTCTTATAATCCAATACCAGAACGGAATCATACAGACCGGGGGATGAATCCATCACAAAACCACCGGGACTGTGGTCGGTGAAACTCGTTGGCTGAACAGGAGCCACATAGCCGATTCGGTGCATACGAGGCAGATAAAGATGAGTGAATGCAGCCACTGAGCCTCCGGCACGATCCACTGCTAACCCGGTGACAGTCGCCCGTTCCAGCAAAAATGCCATGAGATTGGTTTTCTCAAAAATCCGGTTGACCAGAATACAGTCCTGCAAATTGTAGTGAGCGAGGGCGGGTTTATCTTCCTGAAAGCGGCGATTAATTTCATCCATCCGGTCATAAGGGCTATCAATCGCTTTCCCTTCCCCCAATAACGCCTGAGCGACATATTCAAGGCTGAACGAAGGAAAATTCCATGTTGCGGTTTTCAGCGCATCAATACCATCAATGATCAGGCGGCCCGCCGCAGAAGCGAAAAAATGCCCGGGTTTAAAACCATGTTCGCGCCATTCCAGTACCCCTTTTCCACGACCAAACCGCAGGGGAATGTTATAGCGTTCAGCATGTTTCTGGAGCACTCTTAAATCAAACTGAATCAGGCTCCAGCCGATAATTGCATCGGGATCGTAAATTTCCAGCCACTCATTGAGCTTCTCCAGCATTTGTGGACGGCTGGCAACATATTCCAGCTTGAAATCCAGTTCCTGCTGTTCACCATTCTCCGATCCCAGCATAAATACCGTTTTCTCTCCGCAGCCTGCCAAGCCGATAGAATACAGCTCGCCATGCTGACTGGTTTCGATATCCAAAGAAACCCATTTCAGGCTGGGACGATAGTCAGGATTGGGTTTCATTTGATAACTCCCGTCGGATTTTTGGCTAAACCAGACGGGAGCAGTAATAAAACGTTCCATCATAAAGCGATCCGGCGGACGGATATCGGTTTCGTACAGGGGAATATTCTGTTCCTTGAGAACCTTTTCAAAATGCTGTAGATGGTGGTATTGTGAACAATACAAAGCGGAGACAGGCTGGCGGTTAAAATCTTTCAGAGAGAGTTTTTTCAGCTCATAATGGCGCTCCTGAGCCAGCCGTTTTTCAGCTTCAGGCAAATCACGTTGAGGGATAAAGGCGACAGCTTTCTGATGAAGGATAGTAATACGTCGGCTACCTTTATCCGTGGCTAACCAATACACCAACTCAATACCGGATGGCGTATCTTTCCAGTGACGAGACAGGATGAAACCTTGTTCAGCGTGATTTATTTGCATACTATTTTAGCTTTAAGGTAAGGCACACTTTCTTTTGTGAGGGATAGGCTTTAATTATAGCATTTCATGTTTATTTATACAGTTGTTTTTGTAGCAAGCTGATATCATGACGTCGATAGATATCATTATTTATTCTCATGTATTGAGATTTTTTTACAAACGATATTAAGGTTTGTTGATATTTGGTGTTCATCATTTACTCCTTCTATACATAATGGATTTCAAGATGCATCGCGGCGGCAAGGGAGCGAATAGATGATCGTATGTTGGTTAAAAACAGGTTAAATATAAATGAGGTTAATATATGCCATTTGAGCCTCCATTCAGAGACAAATTTCAGAAAGGCGATTTGATATATGGGTTATCCCAAGAAATTATAAAGAGATATTCAACTAAAATTGAATTTTTTGAAGATGCAAAAATTCATTATGATAATAAAGATTATCCTCCGATAACGATTGCCAGTTACTTAATTCCTTCAGAAATAAGGAATATGAATAATTATATTAAAAATCATAAGGATAGTAAAAATCCTGAGTGTATCAATAGAATGAATTTTGCTAAAGAACAATTGCAATATATAGAAAATGAAAAGTATAAGAAATATAAAGAAAACTATTTTAATCATTTGAGATTAAATGAAAAATACCGTAGTGTCACTGAGAGTGAAAAATACACTGATCAGCTCTTGGGAAGAAAAAGTAAAGGAGGATTATCTTGGGTAACAATAGGTAATGACCTATTAAATAACCAAAATAACCAACTGACGAGAGATATGCATGTTCATTTCATACTTGATGGTCTCGAAATGGAAAGTATCGTTAACAAAAGTGGGCAATTTAAAGATAGTATAACTGGAAAAGAGTTAAGGTGGATTTTCAGAAATAGACAACATCCTAATGTTGCTGCAAGAATTCAATTTTGGAAAAATAATTGTCCTACATCTGCGCCTTGGAGACTAAACCCGATATGGAGACCGTATCTTTATCATCTGGCAGAAAAAAAAGGATAAGAAGAAGAGCGATATGAAGGAAGGTTAACATGCATCAAAATGAGTATTGCAAAAATGGGAGAGCATAGATTTATGTTCTCCTAAAAAACCGACTTTCGTCATCTTGTCTTGGAAGTATTATCTAAAAAAATAATTTATTGATAATAAATTGAAAGTGTATCATATATCATCAGGCAACCTAGAAAGATAAGAATAATTCCGGGGATAACTCCTAGAATCAAATGAGATTTATTGGGGGAAAGTTTTTGTATTCTAGAAAATAAGAAGCAATACAACATGTTAAAAAATGTTGCGCCTAAACAAAACACACTACCGAGAATCAGTATTAGATAACTAGGGCTACCAGAAGTTATAAATTGAGGGAAAAATGAAACAAAGAATAATCCTACTTTAGGATTAAGAACACTAATAACAAATCCTCCTAAGAAATCATAGTTTTTTGTGTTTTTTTTATGACTATTTTGTTCGCTGTTTTGCTTAGTCGTTATGGGAGAAGACTGAATAATACTCTTGCCCATCCATATTAGATAAACAGCACCAATTAATTGAATGACTCCAAAGAGTGATGGGTTTGACAGAAGTATAGCGGTAATACCTAACCATGTAATAAATATATAAAAATAATAACCGACGGCTAATCCAGTAGCTGATAATACGGCACTTCTTTTCCCCTTTGTATAATACTTCCCTGTTACATAAACAACATCAGCACCAGGAATTGCGTTTATGGTAAGGCTTGCAACCAAGAAAAGCCCCCAGTTAATATCAAGCATATTATTCTCCAAATTTATATGAGAAAAATTTATTTTCAGCCAAAGACTTAACATCTTCAGTAAAGTTTTTACTATAAAATAACGAGATTATGTATTCAACTCGTTGATCATCCTCAAACATAATATTCATATTCAATGAAAGTCCCGATGACTTTATCATGCATTTCCGGTAAATTAGAATAACCCAACGTCTTACGATTGAGTCGTTTAAGCCGGTTGCGCAATGTCAAATTCTCCCGCTCAACCAGTTGGAAAGTTCGCTTGCAGGAGAAACAACGATAGTGTTGATGCTCGGCCTCACCTTTGCCATGCTTTTTGACGTATTCAATTTGCTGACAAAATTGACATTTTACTTCAACAGTCTCCATGTGATTTCTCCAAAAAAATAACGATCATGCACAACCATCCACAGGTTGAATACGTCACTGTCAATATAGTAATGTCACTTTTTGAGGCATAAAGGAGAAAACATTTTAGCGGCAATAACAATTTTTTATGGTATTGCGATGTAAAATTTACGATGTTTACTGGGAATTAATACAAGTTATTGTCCTTTTTTAAGGGTTTGATTGGTGTAGTCACTTTTTATATGAGTGTGATATATTAATTTTCAATTAAGAATGGAGGTTTTATATGGGATTCGATAGTAACAGACATGAAAATGCCATACAGCAAGCGCAAAGGATTTTAAAAGAAGCCCAAGCTGATTTTGCAATAAGATTGGAAAAGGCTGTTGATGGTGTGAGGGACGTTGCACAGGATACAGTGCATACAATAAAAAAAGGTGGGCAAAGATTATTATGGAGAACTTCATATTTTTTCGACGGTTATGAAGATGTTAATAAAAGATTAAATAAAGAGGATGGGAGGTTATTACTGGCCGCGTGGACGGTAGCTAAAGGAGGTGCATTTGAAAATGATATTATAAAGAAGTTTGCTTCTATTTATTTAGAAAAATTATTGGAGCCTCATGAGCGTGACCAAGCATTTTTAAACGATCTTCATGAAAAATTAGTTCGTACGTCTGGTTCTATGATGTATTTATTTGCTAAATTTAAAATATCAGGTGTAACAAAAAATGCTATTGTTGCTGCCATAACCGAATCTATTTATGTGGCATTAATTGAAAAAGCATTTATTAGAGAAGGTCTTAGAAAGATTGGACTGGCTATTACTGCTTTATTTCAATTTTATGGTTATTTTGATAAGGCGGCTGTATCTGCGAGTAAGTTAAAAAGAGAATGCCCTACTTTATATTGGTCTTTATATAAAAATGATATAGAGATGTTTTATTTTATTTTTGAGCCTTTATTTAAAAAAGGTGTTAAAATAATACAAAAAGGAAAAGCTAGTACTGTGGATGATGTTTATTTTTCTATAATGGATATTGTTGGTTATAATTAAACTGTACGTTAGGAGATGAAATATGTTCAGTAAAGGATGGTTAAAAAGAGAAGTGCTATCATGGTTGAAAGGAGTTTATTCCTACGTAATATGGACTTTTACTCCAGCTTTATGTGTATTTATTTGGTCTCTTTTTATGTATGTTGTTTTTCCTAATCATTGGGGGGGGCTATCCTTAATAGGAATTATTGTTGTTTTATTGTTTGCAGCTTATTTTGCATTTAAATCTAAACCTAACTAAGCATAAAAATATGCTTAGTTAATGTTTTTAATAAACTCGTTCATCCCATATGCTATAAGATGATGTTCCTGCAATTACATGACTCCACGATATGGATTTATAATTCAGCAATATTTTTTCATATGGCATTCTATCATTATTGTTAATTGAATTAGGATAAACACAGGATACATCGACAATTGTTGCATCTGTGATTTTTAATTCATAAAAAAGTTCTAATTGCCCTGTTGAATTTGTTCTATAGAACACAAATTCTCCATTTAGTGATTCATTAGAATCTATAGCTAGAGCTAATAATGGTGATGATTTATCTATTGGTTTTATAAATTGTATTGGATGATGACTTATGTTTTGAGATCTAGTCATAGAGTGATCTAAACTTAATACTTGTATTTGGTCTTCGTGTCCTCTTTGGTATCGATTTCCTATAGAATCAAGTGTTGAACACCCTGCTGATATTAACCCCTGTTTCTTACCATTCAATGTTAGATATATCATATATGACATAAAATTACCGTCCTAGTTTCTATTCAAATAATGTTGGTTTGAACACCAATCCAGTAGACGTTAATTTAACACATTAAAAGCAGTTGTAATGGTAACATCAAAACAAAAAAGATCGGGCTGAACTTCTTTTTGTCAACTGTATTACACGATATTGCATTGTAGTACCGTGTAAGGATAGTTTCTTAACTACATTGTATTATAATGTAAATGTTCCTCATGATTTCTACTTTGCAAAAACGCTATAGCTATAAAGGACATTATTTTTAGAATACGACTATACGGAATATCAAAATCAGAGTACGTCTCATCTGAACTAATACACATTACCAATTATATAATTCCCAAAACCCCGGCTTCTGCTACCTCGCCCTTTACCAGTTTCTCCGTGGCGCCGTCATAATAAATTTCACCATCTACAATCAACAGGGAACGCGGGGCGATTTTAGCGGCATCATCAAGATTATGGGACACCATCAGTAAAGTCAGTTTCCGATCTCTGCATACCTGATCCAGCAATTCCAGCATCTCATTGCGCAACGCAGGGTCAAGTGCTGAAAAAGGCTCATCCAGCAATAAAATGGGCTGCTGACGCACTAAACAGCGCGCCAGCGCCGCCCGCTGGCGTTGTCCACCAGAAAGCTGGGCAGGCAGGCGGTTCAGATATTCTGTTAGTGATACCTGCGATGCAATTTGTTGCAGTGTTTGCTGCTGTTGAACACTTAATTTAAGTCCGGGATGTAAACCCAGACCGATATTTTGTTCAATGGTTAAATGGGAAAACAGATTATTTTCCTGAAACAGCATGGATACCGGGCGATTGGAAGGGGATGTATTGGTATGATTTTCCCCATTCAGCCGGATATCACCGCGTTCTGCGAACTGAAATCCTGCGATTAAACTTAATAATGTACTTTTACCCGCCCCACTCGGGCCGAGGATGGCTATGCGCTCACCCGCCTCAATACTGACGTTGAAATGCATGGCAATTTGTTCATAGGTATAAGTCACATTTTCAAGTTTAATCATGGCGTCGGCCCGGTAAGCGTTCAAGCACGCTGAACAAAATAAAACAGAGGAGCAGAAGAAGGAAAGCAGTGACTGCTCCATCCTGACTGCGGTATGCCCCGATTTGTTGGTAGAGATAGAAAGGCAGGGTACGGAAATTTTCGTCACCAAATAACGCCACAATGCCAAAATCCCCGATTGACAGCACACTGGCAAAAGCCAAAGCCTGTGCCAGCGGGATTTTCAGGGCTTTAAGCTCGATCCAGCGCAGGCGATTGAATCCCTTTATATTCAGGGAGTGGCACAATGGATTGTAGCGCGCTGCCAGATCGCGCATTGGGTTATCCAGTACTTTTAACGCATAGGGAATTGCGATTAAGGCATTGGTCAGGATAACCAGCCCGTAAGGAGAATCAGGTAACCCGATGGTATTATTCAGCAGAATGAAAAAGCCTGTCGCAAGCACAATACCCGGCATCGCCAGAATCAGTAAGCCACTGCTTTCCAGAGCTTGTCCCCAGCGCGATAAATGACGCAGGTATAATTCGCGGCTGCTCCATAACAGCATCATCGTCAGGAAGATACACAACAACCCCGCTCCCAGTGCGATAACAATGGAGGTTGTGAACGCCTGCCATAATTCGGGTTTACTGAGAACATCTAACACCGCGCTGTTCAGCCCATCCATGATGACCGCCAGTAATGGCGGGAGCAGAAGCAGTAATGCGATAGTGATAAGCAATCCGTCACATAACTTTTTCGACCAGGAATCCTGTGGGTTACGCCATTGTTGCTGATGCCCATAACCTACCGAAAGTATGCCTTTAAGCTTTTGGCTCAGTAACACCAGACCAAGACAGCAAAAGAGCTGGATAAGTGCGAGCAAGGCGGCCTGACCCAGATCGTAGTCATACTTGATAGCCTGATAAATAGAGAGCTCAATCGTAGTTGCAGAAGGGCCGCCGCCTAATGTCAGTACGGTGGCAAAGCTGGCGAAGCACAGCATGAAAATCAGTGCGCCTGTTGGCAAAATCTGGCGGCGCAGGTAAGGCCATTCGACAAAACGAAAATGTTGCCACTCATTCATACCAAGCTGAGCTGCAAGCTGCCGTTGTTCTATTGCAATATTTTCCAGTGACTGGAGTAATAAGCGCGTAGCCATCGGCATATTGAAGAAAATATGAGCGAGTAAAATACCCTGAAGGCCGTAAGGCGTGAAATGGTATTCAATCCCTATCCACTGGCAAAGACTGGCCAGCCAGCCAACGCGTCCGTAAACAGTCAGTATGCCAAACAGAGCGACTAAAACCGGCAGAACCAGCGTCATGGCACACAGGCGTAGGAAAAGCGTTCTGCCCGGAAAACGGCGGCGATAGAGCGCTCTGGCCAGAAATATGGCGGGTATCACTGAAAATAAGGCGGATAAAAATGCTTGCCAGAAAGTAAAACGAATCACATGCCACAAATAGCTGTCATTCAGAAATACCTGCCAGTGACTTTCAGGCGCATAAAAAAACAGTACACCAAAAGCGGAAAGCGCAATGAGGAGCAACAGGCCGGAGGCAATTACCCCCGGCAATAACCAACCCGCGATTAACGGCTTACAGCACTTTGCCATGTACGGATCCATTGTATTCGGTGTTTTGCCACTTCATCTGCGTTGAATTGCAGTGATTTCTCTGGCACAGGCAGTTGTTTGAACACTTCTGGCAGAGGAATATCAGTAACAGGATACATCCACTGTGTAGTCGGAAGAACTTGCTGGAATGCTGGAGAAAGCATGAATTGCATGAATTTCTGAGCCAGTTCAGGCTGCTTGCTTGAAGCCAGCTGTGCAGCAACTTCAACCTGTAAATAGTGCCCCTCATCAAATATGGCTGCGGCATAATTATTCTTTTTCTCGGACATGATGTGATAGCCCGGTGAGGTGGTATAGCTGAGCACCATATCGCCTTCTCCTTTCAGGAATAACCCGTAGGCTTCACTCCAGCCTTTAGTTACCGTCAGCGTTTTCTTGGCTATGTTCTGCCACTCTTGTGCGGCCTTATCACCATAGAGTTCCTGCATCCAGAGTAAAAAACCTAAGCCGGGGGTACTGGTGCGCGGGTCCTGATAAATAATCTTCCAGTTCTGCTGGCTGTTAATGAGCTCAGCCATACTTTTTGGGGGATTAGGCAGGGTGTTTTTATTGTAAATAAAAGCAAAATAACCGTAATCGTAGGGAATAAAAGTACTGTTATTCCAGGTGAAAGGCAGTTTTAATTTTGTGGTATCAATGCTGACAGGGGTGAATAACCCTGTCTGTTGAGCAGACTGAATCAGGTTATTATCTAAACCCAGCACGATATCAGCCTGGGTTTTTTTACCTTCCATTCTTATACGGTTCAGTAAAGAAACACCATCCTCCAGCGCAACGAGTTTTAATTCACAGTCACACTCGGATTCAAAAGCTTTTTTAATAGCCGGGCCTGCTCCCCACTCGGAGGCAAACGAATCATAAGTATAAACAGTCAGTGTAGGCTTAGCCTGTGCTGCCTGAGCAAAGGCACATGCAGAAACCGATAATGCACTGATTGCGATCAACCGGGAAAATAAACGCTTAAACACTTTGCTCTCCTGTCGTTATTAATAGTGGTTATTAATAATCGTTATTAGCACTCATAATTAAACAAGTGACCAGCAGGTTGGTAAAGGATTTGAGAAAGTGTCTGATAAAATGACTGCTATATATCAATGAGTAGTGGCTCAAATCCCTACGCCGGTACCAACCGGATCAGGTTCTACGGGTTTGCTCTCAGCGATGTTGTCCGACAACAATCGCACCCCGTTGAGATGAGCATATTGTAGAGGCTAAAGTAGTGACTGCAAAGCCTCATTAATATATCTGACATCTTTCTGACTATTTTTTCTGATTTATTGGCTGTGCTCACATTCCTGCTATCGTTTTATAAATAGGCGGAGATCCGAGTTCCAAAGGGGTGTTTCCTTACCGCCGGGATGCAATTCTAAATCCATTAGGTATAGAGGTTTACCGCTTGAGGGGAGTGTGAAACAATTAGCTATCTTTTCAAATTCGTTTTATCGAGAGGTAGTCTGGTGATCGATGATGATGGCTACCGCCCGAATGTAGGAATTGTAATTTGTAATCGTCAGGGGCAGGTTCTGTGGGCCCGCCGTTATGGACAGCATTCATGGCAGTTCCCCCAAGGAGGTATCAATCCGGGAGAATCGCCAGAGCAAGCGATGTATCGTGAGTTGTTCGAAGAAGTTGGTTTAAGTCGCAAAGATGTACGGGTTTTAGCCTCCACTCGTAGCTGGTTGCGTTACAAATTACCCAAACGTTTGGTGCGTTGGGATACAAAGCCCGTCTGTATAGGGCAAAAGCAACGCTGGTTTTTATTGCAGCTGCTTTGCAGTGAAAAAGAGATTAATGTGCAGCGCAGTAGTACACCAGAATTTGATGGTTGGCGGTGGGTGAGTTATTGGTACCCTGTCAGGCAGGTTGTTTCCTTTAAACGGGATGTGTATCGCCGTGTGATGAAAGAGTTTTCCTCCATCGTGATGCCAGTACAGGAATCAGCGCCACAACCCTACTCAGCCTATTATCGTCGTAGAAGAAGTTAGGTAATTGTTATGCTCATGCGCTTACGGGAAATTGTTGAAAAGGTTGCGATGGCAACGAATTTATCGGAAGCGCTTGAGCTGTTAGTTAATGAAACCTGTTTAGCAATGAACACGGATGTTTGTTCTATTTATCTGGCCGATCATCAGCGCCAGCGTTATTACCTGATGGCAACCCGGGGGTTGAAGAAGCCGGGAAAGCGCACGGTCAGCCTCTCCTTTGACGAAGGTGTTGTGGGTGAAGTCGGGCGCTTGTCAGAGTTAATCAACCTTGCTGATGTACGTGATCACCCCAGCTTCAAATATATTCCTCAAGTAAAAGAAGAGAATCTCCGGGCCTTTTTAGGTGTTCCGATCATCTACCGCCGCCAATTGCAGGGGATTCTGGTCGTTCAACAAAATGAGCGGCGCTCGTTTGATGAAAGTGAAGAGTCTTTTATGGTGACTCTTGCCATGCAATTGGCGGCGATCCTTGCTCAGGCCCAGGTTCGTGGATTATCAAGTCAGTATTGTCAGACCCACATCAAAGCACTGGCGGTCTCTCAGGGTATTGCGATGGCTCAGGGCTGGCAGGATTGTTCCCAGCCATCACTTGAGCAGGTATCTGAAGCGTTAACACTCGATTATCAGGCAGAACGTTCCCGCCTGACCCGTGCGCTTGAGCAGGCAACAGCAGAATGTCGCCGGATAAGTAAACGCTTTACTGCCAGCTCGCAGAAAGAAAGTGCTGCTATTTTTGATCTCTATTCCCACTTACTGAATGATCCGAAACTTAAACAGGATCTGTTCCACTCAGTTGATAATGGTTTTATCGCAGAGTGGGCGGTAAAAAGTGTTGTGGAGAAATATGCGGAACAATTTGCCAATCTTCAGGATGCCTATATGCGGGAAAGGGCTTCTGATCTACGGGCGCTCGGGCAGCGGTTACTCTTTCATCTGGACGATGATTTTACCGGCAATAGCCAGTGGCCAGAGCGTTTTATTCTGGTGGCAGATGAACTCAGCGCTAACTTACTGGCTGAAATCCCGCAGGATAAGCTGGTGGGTGTTATTGTGCGTGATGGGGCAACGCATTCACATTCTGCAATCTTAGTCAGGGCGATGGGAATACCGGCGATTATGGGTGCTGATATTCATCCGGAATTGCTGCATAACCGAATGTTGATTCTGGATGGTTATCGGGGAGAATTTTTCATTGATCCAGAGCCGCTGGTTGTTCAGGAATATCGCCAGATCATTGAAGAAGAGCAGGTTCTCAGTAAACTGGCCGAAGGGGGGCAGCAACAAAAAGCCCGGCTTAAAAGTGGAGAGAGGGTGCGGGTTCAACTCAATGCAGGGTTGAGCCTGAAATATGAGCAACAAATAGGCGATAGTATTGATGGCGTCGGGTTGTATCGTACTGAGATCCCTTTTATGCTGCACAGCGGTTTTCCATCAGAAGATGAACAGAAAAATCGCTATCAGGAAATGCTGACACTTTTCCCTGACAAATCAGTTGTATTGAGAACACTGGATATTGGCGCTGACAAACATCTTCCTTATATGCCTATTAATGAAGAAAACCCTTGCCTTGGTTGGCGGGGAATTCGCATAACGCTGGATCAACCGGAAATATTTCTGATCCAGCTTAGGGCGATGTTGAAAGCGAATATATCGATCGGAAATCTGAAAATATTGTTGCCGATGGTAAGCTGTATTGAAGAGATTGATGAAGCCAAAAAACTGATCAACAGGGCAAAGACAGAAGTTGAACAATCCGCTGCCACAACCATTGCGATGCCACAAATTGGCGTCATGGTAGAAGTGCCCTCTCTGATCCTGCTGTTACCACAATTGAAGAAACGTGTTGATTTTATCTCTATTGGTACCAACGACTTAACTCAGTATTTACTTGCGGTAGATCGTAATAATACCCATGTTGCTTCTTTGTATGACAATCTTCATCCGGCAATGATTAAGGCCTTAAAACAGATTGTTGATGAAAGTCAGCGCATTGGTTTACCCGTTAGTGTTTGTGGGGAAATGGCGGGTTTGCCGATGGGGGTGCTGATATTAGTTGGTTTGGGTTATCGTTGCCTGAGCATGAGCGGTCGGAGTATTCCACGAATTAAATACCTATTACATCATTTAGATTCCGCAGAACTGAGTTATTTTATTCAGGAAATCCTGAGAGCAGAAACCACCCAACAGGTGAAAGAAATCTGTTCTGCTTTTATGGAAACCCACGGCCTTGGTGGGCTGGTGCGTGGTGGCATTTAGCCGCCCATGCTATTATTTACCATTGTTATTTAAGGTGATCGGTTATTTACGGTGATCTGTTATTTACAATGATCTGCCTTAGGGCATTCACACAACATTATTTTTAGTGGGGAACGATGAGCACTAGCTATCTGGCATTTCCTAATATTGATCCGGTCATATTCTCAATCGGGCCGGTATCACTTCACTGGTACGGTTTTATGTATTTGGTTGGCTTTGTTTTTGCCATGTGGCTGGCAAATCGTCGGGCAGCAAAACCAAATAGTGGCTGGGAGAAGAACGAAGTAGAAAACCTGTTGTATGCGGGGTTTGTCGGTGTATTCCTCGGCGGGCGTCTCGGGTATGTTCTGTTCTATAACCTCCCGGTGTTTATGGAGAACCCCCTGTATCTGTTTAAGGTATGGGATGGCGGGATGTCTTTCCACGGCGGGCTGATCGGTGTTATTTGTGCCATGTGGTGGTTCTCCCGCAGGACGAAACGTCACTTCCTGCAAACCGCCGATTTTGTTGCTCCACTGGTGCCTTTTGGCTTAGGGATGGGGCGCATTGGTAACTTTATCAATGGCGAACTGTGGGGGCGTGTCACGCTTGATACACCGTGGGCAATGTTGTTCCCCGGCTCTCAAAGTGAAGACATCGCACTGGCAACTAAAGACCCTTCTTTATGGCCTATTCTGGAAAAATATGGTGTTCTGCCCCGTCACCCCTCACAACTGTACGAAATGATACTGGAAGGCATCGTACTGTTTATCATCCTTAATTTATTTATCCGTAAGTCACGCCCGATGGGAAGCGTTTCAGGATTATTCCTGATCGGTTACGGTGCATTCCGCATCATCGTTGAGTTTTTCCGTCAGCCTGATGCCCAGCTCGGATTATTTGATGGGATCAGTATGGGGCAAATCCTTTCCATCCCAATGATTTTAGTCGGGATATTGATGATGATATGGGCCTATAAACGTCCCAGCAACAATAATACCGGCAACAATACGCGAAAAAATACGCAGAAAGACAAGGTACAAGAGGCAAAATGAAACAGTATCTGGATTTAATGAAAAAAGTGCTGGAAGAAGGCACAGCAAAAGATGACCGCACAGGCACAGGAACACTTTCGATCTTTGGTCATCAGATGCGTTTCAATTTGCAGGAGGGTTTTCCGCTGGTGACAACCAAGCGTTGCCATCTTCGTTCCATCATTCATGAACTGTTATGGTTTCTGAATGGTGATACTAATATCAAATACCTGCATGAAAATGGCGTCAGTATCTGGGACGAATGGGCTGATGAAAATGGTGATTTAGGCCCGGTTTATGGTAAACAGTGGCGTTCATGGGGAGCACCGGATGGCCGCCAGATTGATCAGCTGACCAGCGTTATTGAACAGTTGAAAAGTGACCCGGACTCGCGTCGGATCATCGTTTCTGCCTGGAATGTCGGAGAACTGGATAAAATGGCACTGGCACCATGTCATGCTTTCTTCCAGTTCTATGTGGCAGATGGCAAACTGTCCTGCCAGCTTTACCAGCGCTCTTGTGATGTTTTCTTGGGGCTACCATTTAACATCGCCAGCTACGCATTGTTGGTGCATATGATGGCTCAGCAGTGTGATCTGGAAGTGGGTGATTTTGTTTGGACGGGTGGTGATACTCACCTTTATAACAACCACATGGAACAGACGAAACTCCAACTGAGCCGCGAACCGCGCGCATTGCCGAAACTGGTTATCAAACGTAAGCCAGCATCGTTGTTCGATTATCGATTCGAAGACTTTGAAATCGAAGGCTATGACCCGCATCCGGGTATTAAAGCACCGGTTGCAATCTAATTCTGACTTAATTCAGTCAGTAAAAATAATTACCTATTTTTTCCATCCCCGTTTTGGGGATGGAAATATTCTTTTTATATTTAGATATCATTGGATAAGTAAACCAGTAAAGAAAAAAACAATTTAATAAATTATCATTTCTGGAAAACCTGAATACCCTTCACAGAAGAAATAAATTAACGAGAAAGTGACAAAGATATACCGCATGGATTTCAAGATGCATCACAGCCAATAAAGAGTGAGAGTTTTTGAAATGAAAAGTAAATCTATTGAAAAAAAAGTGGAAAGTTTTTCGGAGGATATATTTCACGCCTGTTCAATGAAAGTACCGTCAAGTAGTGAAAAAATACGATTGCAACATGGAGAGCATGGCGGAAGTTGTGTCTTTTTCAATCCGACTGGTACTGATACCCGTTTTGGTTTAACTGACGGGATAAATGGCACAATGTATCTGGCAAGTGATCCCCTGACGGCAATGAAAGAAGTATTTCAGGGGAAGTTGGGGATTCGGGAATCTGATCTGGAAAATTTCTATATTGGTATTGTTGTCATCGAAAAGGATCTGAAGCTCCTTGATACAACAAAATTAATAAAGAAAACCTCGTTGACACTCAACGATATGACCACATCATCCCGGAAAACAACTCAATTACTGGCCAAAAAAGTCCATGTAGCTGGGCTGAATGGTATCAAATTTTCTTCTAACGTGACGACTGAAGAATGTTTTGCTCTATGGCATGATGTTCCCGATGGAACCGGAATTGCAGTCACTAAAGCGTATTCTATACAGCGCCTTAGTGAATTTGAATATCAGGGAGAAGCTGTGGCAGATATTCTGGTAGAACAATTAGGAATTCCGGTAGAAGAAGGCTGATATTGAAATTTATAGAATATAAAGACAGATAGGGGAAAATTACCCCCCTTTTCCTGATTATGCGGCATCCTGAGAGCCGTATAAGTGAACAAGATGATGCAATTCCTGCATAACGGCATCAGATGCCCCCTCTTGTAATAACTGGGCAACGCTAAATTCTTTTCCTTCTGGAAATATGCCATTCAATGCGGTATTACGTTTTTCCATAAAGAATGAATATTGCAGGCGATCACTAAACCCTTTTTCTTTCAGTAAAGGCAGTAATTGACCAATTCCTTTTAATACACCTTTATTAGAAATCTTGCTGTTATCAGTAAACTGAAATACTGGAAAATAAAATTCCCCATCAATATTTAGTGCTAACAGTTTTCCCGCATCTTTCCAATTTTTAACGGTCACTTTCGATACACCTAATTGCTTGGCAGCTTCTGAGGAGGAAAGCACTCCGCCATCTTTTTTCAGGTTTTCCATGAAAATGAGCTTGCTTTTTAAGCGGCGCAATAGCGTTTTCTTTTCAGGAGTAATTTCTTCTATTGCCATCGCCTTAGTTGTGCTGGCCAGAACTTCAAACATAAATTCAACATCACTCTTTCCCAATATACGTTTATCGATATGGGCCTGACCTGAGGTAAATGCTTTTCTTATGATGTCAGAAACAGTTGCAATGCGGTCTATCACTACATCAGTGTCGTTGTAATCACGGGCTTGGGCATAAGTGTTCATCTGATACTCCTTATGTAAGTTGCATCTTGAAATATGCAGAAGGTAAGCTATTTTATTAACGATTTTATATTTAGCATAGTATATTAAATCATTAATGCGATCAAATTTTAATCAGTTATGTCATTATTGCAACTGTGCGGAAATGGTTTTACTCACATCTCAGATGTACGATGATTCCAGAGTCTCTTGGTGATATTACCGAGCAGGTTCGCAAATAAAATGTAACCCCGCAATATACTGATTTCTTTCCTCAAATCCTCTCGCATAAATAGAAACTGACGCTTTTACTCTCTTTCGGATTGAAGATATTTTACCTGTCGGAATGAATTGCGGCATAGGCTGAATACTGATGGGGAATAAACAAAATGGATTCACGCTATTAGAACTGTTGGTGGCAATGGTTTTAGTTTCTATGAGTCTGCTCTGGGGGCTGTATAGCTGGGGAAATTATCAGAACAGCCTGCAATTACAATCGGCAACACAGAATGTGTTGTCGTTTATGGAGAGGCAGCAGGCTCTGGCTAATTATCAGAACCGGGAACGGACATTATGGCTGGTGACCGGTCCACCCTGGTGTCTGGTTTCATCAGTCACTAAAAGCAGTGATTGCCATGAAGGTGAGGGCGAACGGGTTAGCTCCCCCCATGATGATGTGTTTCTGGCATCAGCAACCAGCCATCGAATTGATTTTTATGGTATCCGGAATACCGCAATGCCAGCCAGCTTTGCGCTGGCAAATGCTGCCGGAGAAATAAGTGTTGTGATCTCAGGGCGGGGCAGGATCAGGACATGCAGTAATAATCTAAATCAGCTGCCTGATTGTGAGGGAATAAAAAACCTATGAGCTGGGCTATTGGCTATTGCAGGCAAAAACAGTCAGGTTTTTCCCTGTTGGAAGTGTTAGTGGCCATGTTGGTTGGTAGTGTCATTTTTATTGCGATGGCAAAAACCTATCCGGTTTTATCGAGTCAGATACTCGATCTTTATCGTCAGTATCGTCTTCATTATCTGGTCAACCGAGTGGTACATATGATGGAAAAAGATCTCCGGCGAGCGGGTTATTGCCTGAACAGAAAGCAATGTAAAGGGGAACCGCTGGTGATCCAAAATAAACAGGCTGAATCTATAAACTCCTGCTTTATTACCGCTTTTGATCTTAATTTAAATAATCGCTGGGAAGAACCTGAACATGCAGCCTCTGAATTCTTTGGTTATCGGCTAAATAATCGCATTCTCGAATGGAAAAGAGGGGCGGTAAACTGTCAGGACAATGGCTGGGAACGGCTTTTTGATCCCAAAGAGGTAAATATTGATAAGTTTCACCTTGAACAATCGCGGTCACCGCATGGAGTAATATTTATCACGTTATCCATCAAGGCCAGTTGGGTGAAATCTCCTTCTATTATTCATCATCATCGCACCACAATCCGGTTGCGTAATATCAGGAAATAATTCGGTGAATCAACACAGGTATTCAAGATGCGAACAGCAAAGCGGAAATGCCTTATTGATCTCTATTCTTATGATGCTGACATTAAGTTTGATGACGCTGAAAGCACTTCATTATCAACAGGAAAACGCCATGTTAATGATGTTCGATGAACAACGGTATCTGAATGCTTTTCAACAGGCAGAATCATCTCTGGCGTGGGGAAAAGTCCAGTCATGGCCGCTTGAGTCACAAGAACTGGAAAACTGGTACTGTTTACAAAAGCCCGGCTCTTATTTGAAAAGCTGCCTCCGGCACTTTGAGGACAATCTTTTTCTGTTAAGGGGAACGGCACAGTTTGCATCTGGAGAACAGCTTGAATTTTATCAATGGATGAAACGGATGAAATACTTAAATCGGGATACACTTATTCCTACTGAAAGTGGCTGGCTGGATTTTTGCCCTGTGACTCAGGCTGCTTTTTGTTTATGAACGTTGTTTATGAAAATCGTTTATGAAAATAGCCCCGAGAAACCAGAGAAATAACCGACAGAGTGGCATAAGTTTGCCGGAGGTTATGGTGGCATCTGTGGTGTTCGCTATCTCCCTGTTAGGTTTGATGCGTTACCATCAGGCGCTGTCATCAAATTTTCAGCAGTACTGGCTGCAACTCAAGGCAGTAAAGCTGGCACATGAACAATTGGAACGATATGAACCATCAGAAGGCAAACCTCTGCGGAATGAAACAGCTCCACAACAAGGGTGGGAAACTGAGTTTCAGCAGGAATTTGAATTATCGGGGTGCTACCGGATAACGGTGAAGGTGACAAAAGGCTATAATCCTTCAGGTAAATTAGAACGCTGGTTTTGTGCAGGTGGGAGTATTGATGTTTACAGTTTATCATTCAAATCAACTTGATCTTCTGAAGGAGTTGATGACGAGATTTATTAGGGAAAAACCTCTCGCCAACCCATTTGACAAAGAAGTGATTCTGGTTCAAAGCCCCGGTATGTCACAGTGGGTGCAAATTCAGTTGGCTGAAAAACTGGGGATTGCGGCAAATATCGAGTTTCCACTACCGGCAACGTTTATCTGGCAGATGTTCACTGTGGTATTACCGGACGTTCCTAAAGAAAGTGCATTCAGCAAAGATGCTATGAAATGGAAACTGATGACACTTTTACCTGATCTGTTAACAGAACCTGAATTTATAGCACTCAGGCATTATCTTGATCAGGATAACGATAAACGCAAAATTCACCAATTGGCTGGTAGGGTAGCTGACCTGTTTGACCAGTATCTGGTTTATCGTCCGCAATGGCTGGAAAGTTGGGAAAAAGGGCAACTTGTTGAAGGGCTGAGTGCCAGTCAGGAGTGGCAAAAGCGGCTATGGGTTGCACTGAACGAATATACTCTTCAATTGCAGCAGCCTATGTGGCATCGTGCCAACTTATATAGCCGGTTTATTTCAACGCTGGAAGAGGGCAATTTTCCACGAGAAAAACTGCCTTCACGGGTTTTTATCTGTGGCATATCCTCCCTGCCACCCACTTATATGCAGGTAATTAAGGCGCTGGGGCAACAGATTGATATCCATCTGATGTTTACCAACCCATGCCAATATTATTGGGGGGATATTCAGAGTTATACATTTCTCGCCAGACTGAACAGCCGTAAACCTAAACATTATCGCACTCAGAAAAACCTAGAGCGGTTCCGAGACCCAGAGAATGCCCCTTCTCTTTTCAACGAAGAAGGTGAACAGGAACTGAGTAATCCGTTACTGGCATCATGGGGAAAACTGGGACGAGATAATCTTTATCTGCTGTCACAGCTGGAGCCAGATGCTGATATTCATGGCTTTGTTGAACAGGAGCCGGGCTGCCTTTTACATCAGATTCAGCGTGATATTCTGGACCTTGAAGATCATGCCCAGATTGGTTCCACGGAAAACACATTCAGTAATAGCCTGAAAAAACGTCCGATCGATCGAAAAGATCGCTCAGTGTCTTTTCACTCATGCCATAGCCCACAAAGAGAAGTGGAAGTTTTACAGGATTATGTCCTGCGCCTGTTAGATGAAAATCCCTCTCTGACGCCACGGGATATTATTGTGATGATGGCGGATATCGACAGTTATACACCTTATATTCAGGCTGTATTCGGTAATGCCCCGAGTGAACGTTATATTCCTTTTGCTATTTCTGACCGTAAAGCCCGTCAGGCACATCCGGTATTACAGGCTTTCATTACGCTGCTGGATTTACCTCAAAGCCGTTTTACTGCAGAGCAAGTATTGGCACTATTGGAAGTCCCGGCACTAGCGGGTAAATTTTCAATCCAGGAAGAAGGGCTGCGTTTATTACGTCGTTGGGTAAAAGAATCCGGGATCTGTTGGGGGCTGGACGATGACAATATTGAAGCGCTGTCCCTACCTGCTACAGGGCAGAATACCTGGCATTTTGGCCTGACACGTATGCTATTGGGTTATGCGATGGATAGCCATGCTGGGCCGTGGAATGATGTTTTACCTTATGATGAATCCAGCGGATTGGCAGCAGAGCTGGCAGGGCAACTGGCTGAATTTCTGATGGAGCTAAACCGCTGGCGCAAGATCCTGAGTGAAGAACAGCCTCTGGCGGACTGGCTCGGTATTTGTCCGCAATTGCTGGAAACCTTTTTTATTGCAGATAATGAAACAGAACTGGTATTGGCATTGATTACCCAGCAATGGCAGAAAGTAGTAGAAAATGGCCTGTATGCGCATTATGACCAAAAAATACCGCTGGTATTGTTGCGTGATGAACTGGCACTTCGTTTTGATGATGAAAAGATAAGCCAGCGTTTTCTGGCGGGTTCACTGAATTTCTGTACCCTGATGCCCATGCGTTCTGTTCCTTTTAAAGTTGTTTGTCTGCTGGGAATGAATGATGGGGTTTATCCGCGAACTATTCCGCCACTTGGCTTTGATCTCATGGCAGAAAAAAGCCAGAGAGGTGATCGGAAACGGCGTGATGATGACCGCTATCTGTTTCTGGAGGCCTTGATCTCAGCAGAAGAATGTCTTTATGTCAGCTATATTGGTAAATCAATCCGCGATGATAAAGAGTGCAACCCCTCCGTGCTGGTGAATGAATTGCTGGATTATATTTGCCAGAGTTGCCGCTTGCCGGAAGATGAGATGCTGAATGTTGATGACAGCGCAAAAAGGATCAGAAACCATTTATTGCTCCAGCATACCCGTGTCCCTTTTGCGATAGAAAATTTTCAGCCTGAACATGAACAACAAAGTTATGCGGCTGAATGGCTGCCGGCGGCCAGTTTGCAGGGCGTTTCCCCGGTTTATTTTGGTCAGCCATTAGATTGTGACACCAGCGAAATAAAAGAGGTATCACTGGATGAGCTGGTGCGGTTCTATCGCCATCCGGTCAGGGCATTCTTCCAGCAAACACTGAAAGTCCATTTTGTTATTGAAGAAACGGAGCTGCCTGAAGAAGAGCCTTTTGTATTGGATCACCTGCAACGTTATCAATTCAACCAACTATTGCTAAATATCCTGATTGAACAGGAACGGCCTGAATCGCTGTTTTATCACCTGCGTGCATCTGGCGGGCTGCCGCATGGCGCATTTGGGGAAGTGTACTGGCTTAATCAGTTGGAAGCGATGCAGTTACTGGCAGATAAGATCCGTGAAGAGAGAGTAGAGAGCTCTGTTATTGAGCTATGCTATGAGTTGGATACTGTCACGTTGACCGGAAAGGTGAATAAAGTTCAACCGGATGGAATTTTATGTTGGCGTCCAGCGAACTTAACTGCCAATGATGGTATCCAACTATGGATTGAGCACCTTGCCTATTGCCTTTCTGGAGGAGACGGCGAAAGCCGCATATATGGAAGAGAAAACAGTGCATGGCGTTTTTCGTCATTATCGGTTAACGAAGCCAGAGATTATCTGAATCATCTGGTTGCTGGTTATTTTCAGGGAATGACAGAGCCTCTTCCCCTATTTTGCCGGAGTGGTTGGGCATGGCTTGAGGCTTGTTATGACAGGGAAAACCAGCAGATCGATTTTAGTGAAGAAACTCAGCAAAAAGCAGAAAGTAAATTAATGCTGCAATGGCTGGGAGCACAAGGAAAAAATGGTGAAATTAACGATGCATATACTCAAAGGGCATTCAGACAGGTAGATCAATCGTTTTGGGTTCGCATGAAACACGAGGTACAGAGTTATTTGTTACCGATGGCGCACCATCTAAAAAAGACATAACAGGCAATAGGGAGAATATTAGGTAATGCCTAAACATGTTATTCGCATCATGACGATGCTTTTTTTATTTTTCTGGGAAGTCACCGTATATGCCAAACCGTCTTGGCAGCCGTTACCGGAAACGATTCATAAAAGTGAACGTGACTCACGTGAATATCGCGCTATCCAACTGCAAAATGGGATGACAGTCCTGCTGGTTTCAGATGAAAAAGCGGTTAAGTCTCTGGCGGCTGTAGCACTTCCTGTCGGTCATGTGGAGAACCCGGATAATCAGCTTGGGCTGGCCCATTATCTGGAACATATGGTGCTGATGGGGTCTAAACGCTACCCTCAGCCGGGCGGTTTTGCCGAGTTTT
Organism: Xenorhabdus sp. KJ12.1; assembly: GCF_963876495.1. Lineage (NCBI taxonomy): Bacteria > Pseudomonadati > Pseudomonadota > Gammaproteobacteria > Enterobacterales > Morganellaceae > Xenorhabdus > Xenorhabdus sp. KJ12.1. The sequence goes on along the minus strand of NZ_CAWNQH010000094.1, from coordinate 73,198 downwards.
TGCAGAAAAACGGAGGAAGCCGTAATGCCAGCACTTCATCTAACAGAACCGCTTTTTATCTGGAAGTTGATAATGGAGCTTTAGCAGAGGCGACAGATCGTATGGCCGATGCATTGGCCGAGCCTTTACTGGATCCGGTCAATGCAGATCGTGAGCGTCATGCCGTTGATAACGAGATGACCATTGCCCGTGCAGGTGAAGGGCATCGAATCTGGCAGATCCGTTCAGAAACGCTTAATCCGGCCCACCCTAACGCCCGTTTTGCTGGTGGTAATCTGGAAACACTGAAAGATAAGCCAGACAGTAAGTTACAGACGGCACTTATGGATTTTTATCAGCGCTACTATTCAGCCAATCTAATGAAAGGGGTGCTGTATGGAAAACAGCCTATAGACAAACTGGCTCAAATTGCCGCAGAGACTTTTGGCCGTATTCCTAATCGGAATGCTTCTGTGCCTGCTATCACAGTCCCGGCGATAACGGAGAAGGAAGAAGGCATCATTATCCATTATGTGCCATACAAACCGTACAAATCATTGCAACTGGAGTTCAGTATTCCTAATGAAATTGCGAATTTTCGCAGTAAAACCGAGGGTTACATTAGCTATCTGATTGAAAACCGCAGTGAAAATACTTTATCTGATTGGTTACTGAAACAAGGATTAGCCGAAGGGATCAGCGCCAGTGCTAACCCAAATGTTGATGGTAATTCGGGTTCATTCAGTATTTATGTCGAATTGACCGACAAAGGCCTTCAACAGCGTGATCAGGTTATTGCTGCCATCTTTTCTTACATTAACCTGTTGAAGCAGAAAGGCATTCAACAGAGTTATTTTGATGAAATGGTTAAGGTATTCAATTTGTCATTCAAGTACGCATCAATCGTACGGGATATGAACTATATTGAGTCGTTAGCCGATACGATGCTGATAGTGCCGGTTTCCCATGTGCTGGATGCCCCCTATCTTGCTGATAAATATAATCCTAAAGCCATTCTCAGACGATTGGATCAACTGACACCTGAAAATGCCCGCATCTGGTTTACCAGCCCGGAAGAGCCACACAACAAAGAAGCTTATTTTGTTCAGGCACCGTATCAGGTTAATAAAATCAGCCTAAAACAGCTTGAGGAATGGCAAAAACTTGAAAAAGGAATGTCATTTTCTTTACCGGAACTGAACCCTTATATTCCTGATAACTTAACTCTGATTAAAGCATCGGGTAGCCAGAAACATCCCCGAATGATTCTGGAACAGCCTAATGTGCGTTTGCTTTATATGCCGAGCCAATATTTTGCGGATGAACCGAAAGCAAACATCGTGCTGGAGCTACGTAATGCTGATGGTATGAAAAGTGCTAAAGAACAGGTGACCTACTCACTGTTATCTTATCTATCTGATCTTGCACTGCATCAGCTTGGCTATCAGGCATCAGTCGCCGGTATGGGTGCATCAGTCGGGTATGCGGATGGTCTGCAAATAGGAGTATATGGTTATACTCAGCATTTACCTGAATTATTAACTTCTACCATTAGCCAGTACATGGCATTTAGGCCAACTCAGACTGAACTGCAACAAGCGAAGTCCTGGTATCGTAACCAACTGGAAATGGCAAATGAAGGCAAAGCTTATGAAATGGCAATGCAGCCTGTTTCCCGCTTATCCGGCGTGCCTTATATCGAACAGGCTGAACTCCTGAAATCACTGGATGGCGTCAGCATTGATGATGTTATTAAATACCGTCAGAAGATGATCCAAAGTGCTGCTTTACAAGCGATGATCTTTGGCAATTTAACTGAAAAGCAAAGCGTTGACATTATTAACTCTGCACATAAACAGCTCGGGAATCAGGGAACAGAATGGTGGAGTGGTGAGCATATCGAATTGGATCGCCCTTATGCCGTGAATTTCGAAGGTACTGCCAGCAGCACCGATAATGCTTTGGCTGAGATTTATATTCCAACGGGATATGATCGCAGTACTGGTGCTGTCTATTCCAATCTGTTGAGTAGCATTTTATCTCCTTGGTTCTATGATCAATTAAGAACAACAGAACAGTTGGGCTATGCAGTTTTCGCTTTCAATACAAGGGTCGGAGAGCAGTGGGGGCTGGGATTCCTGTTGCAGAGTAACAGCAAGCAGCCGGATTACCTGCACCAGCGATATCTGAGCTTCTATCAGCAGGCTGAAAAGAAATTACGGGCGATGTCCGATGCTGAATTTGAGCAGTATAAAACGTCATTACTTACGGAAATGCGTCAGCCGCCACAAACGTTTTCTGGAGAGGCATCCCGTTACAGTCATGACTTTGGTCGTAATAACTTCAGTTTTGATACCAGAGAAAAATTACTGACTTCTCTTGAAAAAGTGACTAAAGCACAATTGATGGAGTTTTACGATAAAGCAGTCATGAAACGTCAGGGATTGGCACTTATTTCACAGATTACCGGGAAGAAAGGCTCACTTCATCAATATGCGCAGTTGAAAGGTTGGAAAACTTATCCGAATGTATCCACCTTCCAGAAAAAACTACCGGTTAAGGTGAATGCTCAGTGAGCACAGAAATACTCAGTAACATAACGTCTCATAAACTTAACCCATTAACATTGCCGCTGCATGGTCAGCGGCTAATTGAGGCTTCAGCGGGAACAGGAAAGACCTATACGATAGGTTTACTCTACCTGCGCCTGTTACTCGGACTGGGCGGCGATGCCGCCTTTTTCCGTCCTCTTAATGTTGAAGAGATCCTGGTTGTAACTTTTACCGAAGCTGCAACAGATGAATTACGTGGTCGTATCCGTGAAAATATTCACCAGCTACGGCTGGCATGCATTCGGCAGGATAACGACGTGAGTGATCCGGTTTATCAGCAATTGCTGGCCGAGATCCCTGACCGGCAAAGTGCTGCCGCTTGGTTACTGGCTGCTGAACGTCAGATGGACGAAGCGGCAATTTACACGATTCACGGTTTTTGTCAGAGAATGCTGGTGCATAATGCGTTTGAATCCGGTGTATTGTTCGAGCAGACACTGATTCAGGATGAATATCCTCTGCGTAAGCAGGGATGTGCAGATTTCTGGCGTCGTCACTGTTACCCCTTATCACTTTCAATGGCGACGGTGATTAGTCAGGAATGGAGTGGGCCGGAGGCTCTGCTGATGGATGTTTTAGCCCATTTGCAGGGGGACATGCCTTATATCGTTAATGCGCCGGATGAGAATGAAACCTTAGTCAGCCGACATGAAAAGATAATTGCCCTGATCGACGGAGTAAAACAGCAGTGGAATGAAGCAATACCGGATTTACAGGCGCTGATTGAAAATTCTGGGGTAGATAAGCGTAGTTACAGTAAGAAAAATCTGCCTAACTGGCTGAATGAGGTTTCTGAATGGGCCAACTCACAAACCAGAGATTATCAGCTTGCTGAAAAACTGGATAAATTCTGCCAGTCAAGGCTGGAAGAAAAGACCAAAAAGGGCGAGATTCCCCACCATCCTGTATTTGCTGCTATTGATGATTTATATCAGCAACCGCTGACTCTGCGCGACATTATCCTCTCTAAAGCGATTGTTGAAATACGCCAGTCCGTTAATCAGGAAAAGCTGATGCGTGGGTATATGGGGTTTGATGACCTGCTGACGCGATTAGACATTGCCCTGAAACGGGAAGGAGGAGAGCAGCTTGCGGAGACGATCAGGCAGCGCTATCCCGTTGCCATGATTGATGAGTTTCAGGATACCGACCCGCAACAATACCGGATCTTTCAGGCTATCTATCGTAATCAGTCGGAAAATGGCCTGTTGTTCATTGGCGACCCTAAACAAGCTATTTATGCGTTTCGTGGCGCGGATATTTTCACATATATCCGGGCTCGTTCTCAGGTCAGCGCCCATTACACGCTGGAAACTAACTGGCGTTCTTCCGCACCGATGGTACAAGCTGTTAATACGCTGTTTTCTCATACTGAGAAGCCGTTTCTGTTTGACCAGATCCCGTTTATTCATGTCAATTCCGCAGAGAAAAATCAGAACCTGAAATTCCTGCTCAATGGTCAGGAACAGACGGCCTTACAGTTTTGGCTTCAGTCTGTAGAAGGTGTTTCAAAGGGTGAATATGAAAAGGGAATGGCAAAACTGTGTGCCGCCCAAATCAGAGACTGGTTACAGGCAGGGCAAAACGGTGATGCCTGCTTGCAACAAAATGAAAAGTGCCGTCCGGTTACTGCGGCGGATATTACGGTACTGGTGCGCAATCGCCGTGAAGCGGCCTTGATCCGTGATCAATTGAATGAACTGCAAATCCAGTCGGTCTTTCTTTCCAATCGTGAAAGCGTGTTTGATACGCCGGAAGCGAAAGATTTGCTCTGGCTTTTACAGGCGGTGTTAGCACCGGAAAAAGAACGTGTACTAAGAAGTGCATTAGCCAGTAGTTTATTCGGTCTGAGTGCCCGTCAGATTGATGCGCTGAACCATGATGAAAATAAATGGGATAAGCTGGTGGATGAGTTTGATGGTTACGCGCGGCTGTGGCGTTCACGTGGTGTTTTGCCGATGCTGCGGGCTGTCATGGGGAAATATCAGATTGCAGAAAACCTGCTGGCAGGCTACGAAGGTGAGCGTCGTCTGACTGATATCATGCACATCGGTGAGCTGTTGCAGGAAGAATCATTACAACTGGATAGTGAACACGCAGTCGTTCGTTGGCTGGCACAACAGATTTCCCGCCCTGATCCACAGTCAGAAAGCCAGCAAATGCGGCTGGAAAGTGATAAGCATCTGGTACAGATCTGCACTATTCATAAATCAAAGGGACTGGAATACCCGCTGGTCTGGCTGCCTTTTATTTGCAGTTTCAGGAGACAGGAGCAGGCCATTTATCATGACCGTCAGAATTTTGATACCCATTTCAGTATGTTTCAGGATAGTGAAAAGCTGGAATTAGCGGATGAAGAGCGTTTAGCTGAAGATTTACGTCTGCTTTATGTGGCTCTGACGCGTTCGGTATATCACTGTAGTGTCGGTGTTGCGCCGCTGATTGTCGGCAATAGGAAAAAAAGCGGAGATACGGATTTACACTTTTCTGCTCTTGGTTATTTGGTGCAGAAAGGGGAAAAAGGCGATGCCGAATTACTGCTGCGTAGCCTAGATGAACTCCGGGATGACAATATTCAGGTGACACAGCCAGAAAATTTCGGAGATGAACAGTGGGATCCACAACGGGAAAATACTCTGTCTCTGGCTGCCAGAAAATTCCGGCGTTTCATCCGGGATGACTGGAGAGTGACCAGCTACTCCGGCTTACAAAACTCGTCTGCACATTCATCTTCCCAGCTCCATACCAGCGCATTCGGTGAATCGGTGGAAGTGATTGTGCAATCTATTGCCCCGAAACTTGATATTGATGTCAGCGGTGAAAAACAGGCTGAACCTTCATTGCTGATGACACCACACACTTTTCCCCGTGGAGCAACAGCGGGGACTTTTCTGCATTCTATTCTGGAAGATCTGGATTTCAGTTCCCAGCCGGATCAGCTCTGGCTGGAAGAAAAACTGTCAACAGCAGGGTTTGATGAAAGCTGGGCACCGGTTTTGCAACAATGGATGACAGATATTCAGACGGCAGAATTGAATGAGCAGGGTATGCGCCTTGCGGATATTCCGCGCCATCATCAACAAAACGAGATGCAGTTTTATCTGCCTGTTGATCAGTTGCTGCATTCTAATGCGCTGGATGCGGTGACCCACCGTTATGATCCATTGTCAGCACAATGCACACCACTATCTTTTCATCAGGTGAAAGGCATGTTGAAAGGGTTTATTGATTTGGTGTTTTGCTGGCAGGGTAAGTTTTACGTGGTGGATTATAAATCAAACTGGCTGGGAGAAAGCAGCGGTTCATATACTCAGGAAGCAATGGCCGCAGCTATGATAGAGCATCGGTATGATTTACAGTATCAGCTCTATACACTGGCCTTACATCGTTATCTGCGTCATCGGCTGGTGAACTATGATTATCGGCAGCATTTTGGTGGAGTGATATACCTTTTTCTGCGTGGCATCGATAATAATAATCCGGGGCATGGTATTTATCGCTATCTGCCGCCGGTTGAGTTTGTTGATGAACTGGATGCGCTTTTCAGCGCGGCTGGTGAAGAAGAGAAGGTATGAGTGCAGTTCTATGAATGTCATGATGTCATTATTGCAGCAGGCAGTGGCCCAGAAACTACTGCGCCCATTGGATGTACAATTTGCCTATGCGATGGTTGAAGATGAAAACCCATTGCTGTTATTAATTACCGCCTATTTGAGTGCGGAAGCGGGAGCCGGTCATGTTTGTCTGCCCTTAGAGCGTGTTACTCCTGAACATTTATTTGAAGGGCGTAATCCTGAGCTGGTGGCATCACTCTGGTCTTTGGCTGGGGAACCTTCCCGGCAACAGATTATTTCTGCATTGCAGGCCTGCCCTGCCATTGGGGACGGGCAGTCTCCTACACCGATCATACTTTCCCTGCGTGGGCTTTCTGATTATCGCCTTTATCTACAGCGTATGTGGCAGAGTGAGTGTCAGGTAGCGGCATTTTTTGCTGATGTGGCATTGGCGGACGATATTGATGAAAAACAGTTACGCAGCATCTTAGATGAGTTATTTGGTGTTATTGATCAAGATCTGGCTGATGAAGAGGCAACTGACTGGCAGAAAGTAGCCGCTGCGGTTGCGGTGACCAGCCGTATCTCCGTTATCTCTGGCGGCCCCGGAACCGGGAAAACAACGACGGTAGCAAAACTACTGGCTGCGTTAATTAAGCTGAATGAGGGGCGGCAATTAAGCATTCAGCTAGCTGCTCCGACGGGGAAAGCGGCGGCCAGACTGACGGAATCGCTTAGTGAAGCGGTGAGTAAGCTTGCTTTGACGGATGAACAGCGACGGAGTATTCCTGATCAGGCGCAAACTATTCATCGTTTATTGGGAGCACAACCGGAAAGCCAGAAACTTCGTTACCACCGGGGTAATCCGCTTTCTCTGGATATCCTGATCATAGATGAAGCTTCTATGGTGGATTTACCGATGATGGCCCGTCTGATTGAAGCCTTGCCGGCAAAAGCGAAAGTCATTTTTCTGGGGGATAAGGATCAATTGGCGTCTGTGGAAGCGGGAGCAGTCTTAGGGGATATCTGTCGCTTTGCGGAACAGGGTTACAGTGTGGCTCGTGCAGCACAATTGTCCCGGTTAACTGGCTGCCAGTTAGCATCATATTCAGAGCCTGAATCGGAAGATGCGGCGTTGGCAGTACGTGATAGCTTATGTTTGCTGCGTAAAAGTTATCGTTTTAATTCCGCATCCGGCATCGGGCAACTGGCCTCAGCGGTCAATCAGGGGAATAGCAGGCGTGTTTCCACGGTACTGAAACAACCTTTGTCTGATGTGTACTTTAACACTCTGGCTGATGATGAAGATTATCAGCGATTACTGACTGAAACTGCTGAAGGTTATCAACGATATTTGACTCTGGTGAAAGAAAGAGCCTCTGAAAAGGAGATTCTGGCCGAGTTTAACCGTTTCAGATTACTCAGTGCATTAAGGGACGGGCCATTTGGTGTCAGTGGGTTAAATCAGAGAGTAGAGCAATTATTGCATAGTAAAGGGATGGTTGTTTTACCGAGATATACAGGTAATCGGCACAGCTACATCAAAAAAGAATACGCAGAAAAAGAAAACCGGGGCTATGTCGGTCGGCCGATTATGATCCTACGTAATGACAGCACATTGGGGCTGTTTAACGGGGATATCGGCATTATGCTGAAGGATCAGAATGATGAGCTGAAAGCCTATTTTCAGTTATCTGACGGGCAGATAAAGCCTTTCCAACCGAGTCGATTGCCTCTGCATGAGACAGCATATGTAATGACAGTACATAAGTCACAGGGCTCTGAGTTTGAGCATACGGCATTAGTGCTGCCGACTCAGTTTTCTCCTGTTGTCAGCCGGGAGCTGGTCTATACAGCGTTGACCCGCGCCCGTGAGAAACTGACTATTTATGCGCATAAAGCAGTTCTGGTTAAAGCGGTAGCGACACCCACTCAAAGGCGGAGTGGGCTGGCCGAATGGTTTAAAGCCTAATTTCTTCTTTAATGGATTTTCAGGTTTAACATCAGGATCTTGGAGCGGCGCTGGTAATTGTACAGCGCCTGTTTTTCCACCGGTAACATCGTAATCTCTGCGGGTTCAAAGCCTTTCTCCTGAAACCAGTGAATGCTTTGTGTGGTCAGAACAAATAATTTTTCCAGCCCGCTTTGCCGGGCCTGATTAATGATTGCACCCAATAAAACTTCACCGCGCGCAGAGTTCTGATAATCCGGATGTACAGCAACACAGGCCATTTCACCGATTTTCTCTTCAGGATAGGAATAGAGTGCTGCACAGGCGATAGTGATATTATCGAGTTCTATCAGGGTGAATTTATCGATTTCCATTTCTAGTTGTTCGCGTGAACGGCGAACCAGAATTCCCTTTTGCTCCAGTGGGCGGATCAACTCAAGGATGCCACCAATATCATTGATATTAGCCCGGCGGATCTGTTCGGATCGCTCCATGACAATCTGGGTGCCGATGCCTTCGCGGGAGAACAATTCCTGAATGAGTGAGCCATTCTCCTGATAACTGAGCAGATGACTGCGCCGAACGCCACGGCGGCAGGCTTTAATGGCTCCACGCAGAAAACGTACTGTTCCGGAGGAGTAATCACCGGCGTTTTCCAGATTATTCAGCCGTGTTTCTCCTTCATTGGGGAACATTTCTGATAAGGTATGTCCTTCAGCATCGGTGACCCCTTGTGATGAACAGAACCCTATCAATTTTTCGGCTTTCAGTTTAATTGCCAGTTGCGCAGCAATTTCTTCCGTTGTCAGATTAAAACTTTCACCGGTAACGGAAACAGCAACAGGCCCAATCAGTACAATGGAATTATTATCTAACTGCTGATTTATGGCCTCATCATCAATTCGGCGAATTTTTCCGCTGTGGTAATAGTCGATACCGTCATCAATACCTAAAGGCTGAGCAATAATAAAATTGCCGCTCACGACATTAATATGAGCGCCTTGTAATGGTGTATTACTGAGGCTCATAGAAAGGCGGGCGGTAATATCAAGTTGTAGTAGGCCTGCGGCCTGTTTAACCAAATCCAGTGTTCGGGCATCGGTTACCCGGGTGTACTTGTGATAAACCGGCTGGCAGTGATGTTCTGTGAGATTTTGATCGATTTGCGGGCGGGCACCATACACGACAACCAGACGAATGCCGAGACTGTGCAGTAAACCGATGTCATTGACGATATTCGGGAAGTTTTCATGGGCGATAGCTTCACCACCCAGCATAACGACAAAAGTTTTGTTGCGATGTGCATTGATATACGGAACCGAATGCCGGAAGATTTCGACCAATTCGGTACTACTTTCTTTCATGAAGCTCCCCTTTAATGAATTTTTATTCGTGTTTTTTATATTTTTATTCATCGAGGGAGAAATGGCAAGAGTGAGTACGGATTAAAAGAATACTATTATTTATATGGGTATTAAGCTATTGAAGGAACAGGAAATGCTTTTTTTGATGACAGTTTGGTTGTAATTAATTAGAGTTTCCCACCTGACTGTCTTTTGCTTTTTAACAAAAGTTACTGTTTGATTGTTTTAAATGGAATAAATAATGAGTCATTCAGACCATAATTCTTCGCGTCGTCGTTTACTGAAAGGTACAGCGGCTCTATGGCTATTAAGTATCAGCCCCGTAGGGCACGCTGCTGCATCAAAAGTGATTGCTGTCCGTATCTGGCCGGCATCGAGTTATACCCGCGTGACGCTGGAGTCTAATATTCCTCTTAAATACCGTCAGTTTTCACTTGTGAACCCAAACCGTATTGTCATTGATTTACAAGGGGTTCAGCTTAATAGTGTGCTTAGCAGTATGGGTTCGAAGATTCAGAAAAATGACCCTTATCTGAAACTGATACGAGCCGGGCAATTTGATCCTAAAACGGTACGTCTGGTATTTGAAATTAAACAATCTGTTTCACCGCATATTTTTACTTTGCCACCGGTTGCGGGATTTAAACACCGTCTGGTGCTGGATCTCTATCCAAAAGCAGCGAAAGTTGATGATGATCCGTTACTGGCGCTGTTGGAAGAGTACAACAGCGGAAATCTGGAAAAGCATATGCCGGCAAAGAGGAAAAAAGCCGGCAAGGCAGGAAAAGACAGACCGGTTGTGATAATGCTTGATCCGGGGCACGGTGGTGAAGATCCGGGCGCTATCGGCAAGCATAAAACCCGTGAGAAAGATGTTGTTTTACAAATTGCCCGTCGCTTGCAGGCTCTCATTAAACGTCAGCCGGGGATGAAAGTATATATGACCCGCAATGAAGACGTTTTTATTCCGTTGACTGTCAGGGTTGCAAAAGCACGTAAAATGCAGGCAGACCTGTTTGTCTCTATCCATGCGGATGCTTTTACTAATCGTACGGTTCGGGGCTCTTCTGTATTTGCGCTGTCGACCAAAGGGGCAACCAGTAATATGGCCCGTTTTCTGGCTCAGACTCAGAATGAGGCTGACCTGATTGGTGGAGTCAGTAAAAGTGGTGACAAGTATCTGGATCATACCATGCTGGATCTGGTTCAGACCGCGACGATCAATGACAGCCTGAAATTCGGGGATGAGGTCCTGACACGAATGGGGAAAGTGAATAAGCTGCATAAAAACAGTGTCGATCAGGCTGGATTTGCCGTATTAAAAGCACCGGAAATACCGTCCATTCTGGTTGAAACTGCCTTTATCAGTAATCCGGAAGAAGAAAAAAAGCTACGTACTGCGAAATTCCAGCAGCAAATAGCAGAGTCTATTTTTTCGGGTATTAAAGCCTACTTTAAAAATGGGGCAGAATTAGCACGAAGGTGAGATATTTCCCCAAAAAAATTAGAGTTTTTTATCTAGCATATTAGATGCCGGTTAATCTCAGTATATTGTGTTAATAGGACTATTTAACTGGAATAAAGTAATTAAGGGTTTACATCATGACGCGATTTTACTTAGTTTTGGCTATCTTAGGTGCAGTAATCCCGTGGTATTTTGTTTTCCTGTTTTTAGCCGAAAATGGCTTAAACATATCTTTGTTTATACAGCTTTTATTGGGAAATGATGCCACTTGTTTCTTTGTGGCTGATGTTGTTATTTCAGCTATTGTTTTAATTTTCTTTGTTGTTTATGAAAGCAGGCGCCTGAAAATGTCAAATGGCATTTATTCCCTGTTAGGTTTGTGTATTGGTGTATCATTCGCATTACCATTATTTCTCTATATGAGAGCAAGGTATATGGAAAAGGCGGTAAATTTTGCTGAAAAAGAAGAAAATTACAGGAATGAGTAAGCTAATTGGGAATCTGAAAAGGAAGAAATAAGATGTGAATCTGAGAATTGGTTGCGGGGGCCGGATTTGAACCGACGACCTTCGGGTTATGAGCCCGACGAGCTACCAGGCTGCTCCACCCCGCGTCCGTCTAACTACTGCAAATGCTGAATTGTCTCGATAAACGTGATATCGAATTGGTTGCGGGGGCCGGATTTGAACCGACGACCTTCGGGTTATGAGCCCGACGAGCTACCAGGCTGCTCCACCCCGCGTCCGTCTAACTACTGCAAATGCTAAATTGTTTCGATAAATATGATATCGAATTGGTTGCGGGGGCCGGATTTGAACCGACGACCTTCGGGTTATGAGCCCGACGAGCTACCAGGCTGCTCCACCCCGCGTCCGTCTAACTACTGCAAATGCTAAATTGTTTCGATAAATATGATATCGAATTGGTTGCGGGGGCCGGATTTGAACCGACGACCTTCGGGTTATGAGCCCGACGAGCTACCAGGCTGCTCCACCCCGCGTCCGATGTGGGCACACTATACTCTGGATCCTTTCCGTTGCAAGCTTTTTTGTTGATATTTACCAATTTTGTTTGCTTATGGGTTAAAAACGAAGCGCTCTGTTTTGTTTTTGTTCACTTGTGATTTAAGTGGCATAATCTATTTTTTTCTAACTACATTTTATTATTTATACAGGTTTGATATTGTTCGCTGTCAGATTAGGGATGGCAGGAAATGGAGCATAATATGAAACTTTGGAGTAAATATTTTTTATGTGGCGTCGCCATTTCTTTACTATCTGCTTGTCATCAGCGCCCGCCTGAACAAGGGCAGCAAACTGGACAAGGACAGCAGTATAAGGATGGCCATTTTGCTCAGGATTTCCGGCTGGTTGATACACCAAATACGCAAGGCTATCCCGTCAATATCAGTGATTTTGCCACTCAGGTGAGATTAATCAGCGAAACTTCTCCCAAACTGTATGCCAGCCATCGCGCAACTTTTGATGCAATTGAAAACTGGACGCAGGATGGCGGCGATGTCCGCAATTTAAATCAGTTCGGTCTGCTTGCTTATCAGATGGAAGGCGAAGACAACTACGGTAATGTCAAATTTACGGGTTACTATACGCCTATTTTGCATGCTCGCCACAGCAAGCAAGGGGAATTTAAATATCCTCTGTACCGGATGCCGGATAAATCAGTTTCCCGCTTACCGGAACGCTCAGCTATCTATAATGGTGCCCTCGATAAAAAATGGATCATCGGCTACAGCAATTCCCTGATTGATAATTTTTTCATGGAAGTGCAAGGAAGTGGTTATGTGGATTTTGGTGATAACAGCCCGCTAACGTTTTTCGGCTATGGCGGGAAAAATGGTCAGGTTTATCGCAGTATAGGCAAGGCATTGATCGATAAGGGAGATATTCCCCGTGAAAAAATGTCAATGAAAGCGATTCGTCAGTGGGCTGAACAGAATAATGAATCTGATGTGAGACAAATTCTGGAGCAAAACCCGTCTTTTGTGTTTTTTAAACCGGAACCATATACCCCGGTTCGGGGAGCCAGCGCCGTGCCTTTAATTGCCAAAGCCTCAGTGGCATCAGATAAAATATTGGTTCCGCCGGGAACAGTATTACTGGCAGAAGTGCCTGTACTGGATAATTTGGGCCAGTTCACCGGGCAATACCGGATGCGTCTGTTGGTATCACTGGATGTCGGCGGAGCGATAAAAGGCCACCATTTTGATATTTATCATGGTGTTGGTGGCAGCGCCGGAGAAATGGCTGGTTTCTATAATCACTATGGACGTGTCTGGATATTAAAGAAAGCATCAACTGGCTTTTTGGCGGCAAACCAGTAAGATCCTGCTCAGTTCAAACTATCGATCACCTATCATCTTTTATCTATTCATGACCGATTACCTGTCAGGAAATAACGGTATCAGCTGGGATAGGTTTTATTCAGGATTTATTAATGATGCAAGTTTCTCTCTCTGATGCTTATCTTCAACGTTTTGCTGGTACTGCACGGTTATATGGCCAGAAAGCGCTTTCATTATTTGCCCGTTCACATGTCTGCGTTGTCGGTATTGGTGGTGTAGGATCATGGGCGGCGGAAGCGTTGGCTCGCACGGGCATCGGGGCGATCACGCTGATTGATATGGATGATGTCTGTATCACGAATACTAACCGCCAGTTGCATACACTGGTACAGAATGTCGGGTTAGCAAAAACGGACGTGATTGCGGAGCGGATACGGGCAATCAATCCTGAATGTCGAGTCACCTGTATTGATGACTTCGTTACACCGGATAATGTGGCGGTACTGATATCGGCGGATTTTGATTATGTCATTGATGCTATTGACAGTGTTCGCCCGAAAGCTGCTTTGCTCGCTTATTGCCGTCGTTATAAGATCCCTGTGGTGACAACCGGAGGCGCTGGCGGGCAACTCGATCCCACTCAGATTCAGGTAGTGGATCTAGCTAAAACAGTGCAAGACCCTTTGGCTGCTAAATTAAAAGAACGCCTGAAATCTGATTATCGTGTTGTGAAAAACGGTAAAGGAAAACTGGGTATCGACTGTGTTTTCTCAACAGAACAGTTGGTATACCCACAATCTGACGGCACAGTGTGTGCGGCTAAAAGTACGGCTGATGGCTCGAAACGGATGGATTGTGCTTCTGGTTTTGGTGCCGCAACCATGGTTACGGCAACTTTTGGGTTTGTTTCAGTCTCTCACGCATTGAAGAAAATGGTCGCCAAGGCAGAGCGGGAGAATCGTCTTTAGCAATGTCACCCCGCATTTCTAGGCGGGGTGAATAATGAATCTACTAATAATTAACTGGGGTAAATAACGGTGTTAATTTTGAAACATCGACGGTCTTTTCTGCCTTATCAAGGCTATAAGTTTCTTGTAATTTCAACCACAGCCGGGGGCTACTACCGAGAACTTTAGATAATTTAACGGCCATCTCTGGTGTCACAGATGCTTTACATGTTACGAGCCGCTGGGCTGTAGAAGGTGCAACATTTAATGCTCTAGCAAGGTCACGAATACCTAAACCTAACTCTTCTAAAGCATCGGCAATAACTTCACCGGGATGAGGGGGGTTAAACATCTTCATTAGTGATAATCCTCATAGTTAACAATATATGCGTCACCATCAATAAACTCGAATGTCACACGCAAATTCCCTGACACAGTAACCGACCATTGACCTTCTCTATCACCAGTTAGTGGGTGTAGTCTGTATCCGGGTAAATTAATATCCCCGATAACTTCTGCATCATTAATCACTGCAAGTCTCTGCCTGAGTTTTTTGGCATGTTGGGAGTTAATGCCAGATGTCTTTCCTGTTTCAAAAAATAAACGCAATCCCTTATGTTTGAAGCTTTTGATCATACCTCAATGCTCCCTGTTGCGCTACAAGGAGCACTGTATATCCCTGTTTCATCTGACGCAACACTTTTTCAGTAATCAATTATAGGAAATGCTGGTAAAACATCAGATCCAGCAGCGAAATATACTATAAAGTACGACTTTGATAAGTACGGGCGATTTCCTGTATAGCGTTAATCAGGGATTTGACACCATTAACTCGTGAGCCACTGAGTTGTTGTTCAAGGCCTGCTTGCTGAAATAGTTCGATTAATGGTGTCTGCAAGACCTGTTCCGGTGTTTTTCCTTCCACTATGGTCAGGATAAAAGCCAGCAAGCCTTTTACAATACGGCCTTCACTATCACCGTAAAAATGCAGATGGTTCTCAGCAAGTAGTTGGTGTCCCAACCAAACCCTGTTTTCACAGCCTTTGATTTCAATTTGTTGTTGTTTCAGCTCATCGGGCAGAGCCGGTAGTTTTTTGGCAAGCCCGATAAGATGCCGGTAGCGATCTTCCCACAAGCGGCATTGCTCAAATGTTTCCATCAACTGCTGCTCTGTAATTTCAGTTCCGAATGGATGCGGAGCAACGATAGATGTTGACGGTATTCGGGTTGAAAGTGATGTCATCAGTTATTTAATCCTCAAGCAGTGACAGGGCGAATTTGACCGCACTGACTAATTTATCTGCATCTGACCTATTGTTATAAGGCATAAATGAAGCCCGTAGGCATCCGTCTATCCCTAATGCATCAAGCAGAGGCTGAGCACAGTGTTGCCCTGAGCGCAGGGAGATATTCTGTTCAGCAATAAGCATGGCCAGATCGCTATGATGTATATCGGCAATATTGAAGGCCAGCAGACTGGAACCCGTTGAGCGATAGCTGATAAAGCCCGGTATCGCACTCAGTTGTTGCTCTGCATAATCAGTCAGGGCAACGGCATAGGATTCGGCAAGTGGAATATCGACAGTTTTTAACCACTCGAGAGTAGCCGCGAAACCAATAACACCAGCCACGTTCGGTGTGCCTGCTTCAAAACGATAAGGAACGGCTTCTGGAGTGAAGCCGTCGAAAGAAACTTGAGTCAGCATTTTTCCGCCACCCTGCCATGGGGACATTGCATTCAGTAATGTTCCTTTGCCATACAGTGCCCCCAATCCATTCGGGCCATAGAGTTTATGAGCGGAAAAAGCATAAAAATCGATATCTGAACGCTGTACATCAACAGGTGAATGCACAATTCCCTGAGCGCCATCAACCAGTACCAGACAGTTATATTGATGAGCGAGGGAGGTGACCTGTTCCAAATCGACCGCAGCCCCGGTGACATTTGACATCTGGCTAATCGCAACCAGCCGGCTTTTTTCATTGAGCAGTGTTGCCAGCGTATCAATTTCTGGTTGGTATCGTTTTTGTTTATTTGTGCCAATCGGCCATTTTACAACTTTAGCGCCGGTCTGTTCTGCCAGAATCAGCCACGGCAGCAGGTTGGAATGATGTTCCTGCTCACTGACGATAATTTCATCACCCGCTGATAAGCGGGAACGAAAGTACCCTTGTGCAACCAGATTAATGGCTTCGCTGGTGCCTTTTGTCCAGATAATATCTTCCAGTTGTGGGGCGCTGATCAATTCAGCTACTAAAGAACGTGCCTGTTCGTAGCGCTCTGTCATTGCCTGTGCCGTTGCATGTTGGCTGCGATGAACTGTCGCACTGTGATTCTGGTAGTAGCATTGAGTTGCCTCAATCATACACGCGGG
Organism: Xenorhabdus sp. KJ12.1; assembly: GCF_963876495.1. Taxonomy (NCBI): domain Bacteria; kingdom Pseudomonadati; phylum Pseudomonadota; class Gammaproteobacteria; order Enterobacterales; family Morganellaceae; genus Xenorhabdus; species Xenorhabdus sp. KJ12.1. Next base: position 56,649 of record NZ_CAWNQH010000094.1, on the reverse strand, counting down.
TTTGAGGGAAGTTGCTGCACTGTCCAGAAATACTGCCGGTTCTGGAAACTCAGAGGATGGCTGTAGGGCAGGAAACTGGCAGCGAAATTTTTCTGAATCAAAGGATTTCATAAATGATGTTAATTAGAGTCGTAAAAGAATTAATTTTCTTTAATCAGGTTGGAGGGATTTTACAGCAAAGCAGCGAAAAAAAGCACCGCAATTGCGGTGCATAAAAAAATCACTATGGACAGACAGGGTAAATGTACAGGAAGTGAAAAATAAACTGTAGCATACGCTACAAAGTCTGGTTTCCCAGACAACTTGCAAACACAACATCACAACCACAAAGCCAAAAGTACCTATGTATTGCTGCAAATTTGTATCACTCCAAATTTGCCCGCGACAGAGCTACTTTTCGTTCCGGCTTAGGAAGTGCGCACACTATAGGGATTTGCTGGTATATCATCAATGGACAAATTATAATGCTTCGGATTACAAAAACTAATACCTGAGAGAAAAGAGTTACCGGTATCGTAACCACTATATAAGAAACCAACATGTCCAAACGTTTACCACCACTCAATGCGTTACGAGTTTTTGATGCTGCTGCACGTCATTTAAGTTTTACTAAAGCGGCAGAAGAATTATTTGTTACTCAGGCTGCTGTCAGTCATCAGATGAAAAGTCTGGAGGATTTTCTGGGGCTGAAACTCTTTCGTCGTCGCAACCGCTCTTTGTTGCTGACGGAAGAGGGGCAAAGTTACTATCTGGATATTAAAGAAATATTCACCGCCATTAATGAAGCGACCCGGAAACTTCAGGCCCGTAGTGCCAAAGGTGCACTCACGGTCAGTCTTTCTCCCAGTTTTGCTATTCAGTGGCTGGTGCCACGGCTTTCTGGTTTTAATCAGAGCTTTCCGGGGATTGATGTGCGGATTCAGGCCGTGGATCGGGAAGAAGATAAACTGGCAGATGATGTTGATGTCGCTATTTTCTATGGGAGGGGAAACTGGCCGGGGTTGCGGACAGACAAGCTCTATCCTGAATACTTACTGCCTGTTTGTTCACCTTCTTTATTAATGGGTGAGCGACCGCTGAAAACACCGGCAGATCTTGTTAATCATACTTTGTTGCATGATTCTTCCCGCCGCGACTGGCAAGCCTACGTTCGCCAGCTTGATATGCAGCAGTTGATCAATGTCCAGCAGGGGCCGATATTCAGCCATAGTGCTATGGTGATTCAGGCTGCTGTACATGGGCAGGGCGTAGCGCTTGCCAATAATGTGATGGCGCAAAATGAAATTGATGCAGGGCGTCTGGTGTGCCCGTTTAATGATGTTCTGGTCAGCAAGAATGCATTTTATTTGGTTTGTCAGGATAATCAGGCAGAATTGGGCAAGATTGCAGCTTTTCGTAAATGGGTACTTACACAAGCTGCGAGCGAACAGGAAAGACTTGGCTTTATTACAAGCGAATGACATTAACGAATGAGAGCAGGAGCAGCGCAATGAATAGCCGTGCAATGCTTGTTTTTTCTGGAATAAGTGGCTTCTTCTACGTGGCCTTTGGAGCGATGGGAGCTCATCTTCTGGCATCGGTGCTGACACCGAAGCAAATAGAGTGGATTCATACCGGCCTGCAATATCAGGGGTTACATACATTGGCGTTGATGGCGCTGGCGGCTGTACTGATAAGGCAACCCGTGATGTTATTTAGCCGGGCAGGAATATTTTTTGTAGCCGGGATCATCCTGTTTAGTGGCAGTCTTTATTGTCTGGCCTTTTTACCGCTAAAATTTTTGGTTTATCTGACACCAATTGGTGGGTTCAGTTTTCTCATCGGTTGGTTATGTGTATTAATTGGCGCTCTGCGTCTAAGGAAATCGGCGCTTAGCCATGAATAAAGTTGCTTTATATTGCCGCCCCGGGTTTGAAAAAGAGTGCGCGGCAGAAATTACGCATAAAGCCGGGCAGAAAGAAATCTACGGTTTTGCCCGCGTGAAAGAAAACAGCGGTTATGTGCTGTTCGAGTGTTATCAGCATGATGATGCCGATCGCCTGATCCGTGAAATCCCATTCCGTGAGTTCATTTTTGCCCGCCAGATGCTGGTTGTGGGTGAATTGCTGAAAGATTTACCTCAGGAAGATCGTATCACGCCTATCATTGGCATGCTGAGCGGTGTTATTGAACGTGCAGGTGAATTGCGCGTAGAAGTACCGGATACCAATGAAAGTAAGGAATTGATGAAATTCTGCCGTAAATTTACGGTTCCTTTGCGTAATGCGATGAGACAAGAAAAGCTCCTACTGGCAAAAGAAAATCCCGGTCGTCCGGTCATTCATGTCTTTTTCATTGCCCCAGGATGTTGTTATGTAGGGTATTCTTACAGTAATAATAACTCGCGTTTTTACATGGGTATCCCGCGTCTGAAATTCCCGTCAGATGCACCAAGCCGTTCGACGCTGAAATTGGAAGAAGCTTTCCATATGTTTATCCCTTATGACGAATGGGAAGAGCGTCTTGATAGTGGTTTGTATGCTGTGGATCTGGGAGCCTGTCCGGGAGGCTGGACTTACCAGCTAGTAAAACGCAGTATGATCGTTCATGCCGTAGATAACGGGCCAATGGCTGAAAGCCTGATGGATACCGGTCAGGTTAAACACCATCGTGTGGATGGTTTCAAGTTTGAACCATCGGTAAAAAATATTTATTGGTTAGTCTGCGATATGGTGGAAAAACCGGCGAAAGTTGCCCAGCTTATGACTGACTGGCTGGCCAAAAGCTGGTGCCGTGAAGCAATTTTCAACCTTAAATTGCCGATGAAAAAACGTTATGAAGAAGTGGCTCATATATTGGAAAAAATTGAGATTCAATTGAAAGAAAGTGGGGTTAATGCCCAGATTCAGGCAAAACACTTATATCATGATCGTGAAGAAATCACCGTACACGTTCGTCGCATTTGGTCTGCTTATGCAATGTATCGTGATTTTTAATTGAACACGTCCTATTTTCCTGTAGTTACCTCTTAAACAATCTGAAAATGCCCCGGTTATTTGATTTTTTACATAACCGGGGCATTTTTTATCTTTCTTTTTTCTAAATTTAAAATCACAAGAAATTTTCACCTAAGTTAACTCTTTATTTGAATTAATTTCATATATACAAAGATATATTTTTTAATAAATAAAGAAAGATTCTTTTTTGTTAACGCAATCGTTTATTTTCAAATTAATAATTAGACATGGAAATTAAATATGTTTAATGTATAACTTAAAATGATGTATCAATCATTTTTACACAGCCAGAAACTGACGTTATTTTATCCAAGAGTTTTGCTTCTAATAACTTGCTTAGGAAGAATAATAAACTTATATACCCGCTATTATAGAAATTGCGGGGCATAAACTATGAGTCTTTTTTTACAGGAGATTTATATGACCTCAAAGAAAAAATATACCTATACGGGGTTATCCGACTCTAACTCTCACTCTGTACAGGATGTGACATCACTATTATCAGCCTACGTTCCAAACTCTGATCTAAATATCCGCGTTATTCATAAGCCTTTAGGGGATAAGGCCCCAGATGAGCTTTTGCGGACCAACTTCCATTGGGGGAATAATAAAGTCGGCTCTTCCGGCACATTAGAATTAACCTATCATTTTTTAAAAACAGCACCTTCTATTATGCCTAGGTTTGATATTTCAGACTTCCGGGCTTTTAATTCGGAACAAAAAGAAGCCGCCAGACTTTCATTACAATCTTGGTCTGATGTTGCCAATATAAAATTTACGGAAGTCAGCAAACTTTCCGATGCTAATATCACTTTTGGTTTCTTTGATTATAGTACGAATGGCGATTATGCCTTTGCCACTTTACCAAGAGGACAAAATACAACATATTCTTGGTACAACGCGCAAAACCATACTTTCAAAACGAATGATATCGGTGTAAATGGCTACGGACGACAGACGTTTGTTCATGAAATCGGGCATACTCTGGGTCTGGAACATCCTGCTGATTATGATGCCTCTGACGCAGTAAGACCAACTTATCCTAATGTCGGCCAATATTTCGAAGATAGCCGTGCTTATACCGTAATGAGTTATTTCAGTGAGAAATTCACAGGTCAGGATTTTCAGGGGAATTACTCATCAGCGCCATTATTGAATGATATTACTGCTATTCAGGCTCTGTACGGTGCCAATATGGAAACCCGTAAAGGTGATACCGTATATGGCTTCAACTCCAATACCGACCGCGATTTTATGACAGCAACAGATGCTGACAGCGAACTGCTGTTCAGCGTTTGGGATGCGGGCGGGGAAGATACATTTGATTTCTCCGGTTTTACCCAGAATCAGCGTATTAATCTGAATGAAGGCGCGTTCTCTGATGTGGGCGGCCTGAAAGGTAATGTTTCGATTGCACGCGGCGTGGTTATTGAGAATGCGATTGGTGGCAGTGGTGACGACATCATCGTCGGCAACAGCGCAGATAATATCCTGAAAGGTGGGGCAGGCAATGATGTCATTTATGGCGGTCTGGGCGCTGATCATCTTTGGGGCGGTTCAGGCAAGGATACTTTTGTCTATCTGGATGGCAAGGAGTCACTGAAAAGTAACCCGGACTGGATCCACGATTTTGTCTCAGGTGAAGACAAAATCGACCTGTCGCAATTTAACTTCGGAAGCAAAGGCGATCTCAAGTTTGTTAACTCATTCTCAGGTAAAGCAGGTGAAGTCTTACTGAATTATAACGAGTTAACGGATGTAACAGATATGTCTATCAGTCTCGGAGGAGAATTAGCTGGGAATGATTTTCTGGTGAAAATTATTGGTCAGCCATCGCCTGAAATGGATTTCATCGTTTAATCGGATAGGCTGCTGTCTCTTTTGAGGCAGCAGCCATTTATAGGGTGAGCTGTGATACAACAACATCTGGTTTCCTTCAATATCAATAGGCTGTCTAATTTATTGAAGTTTTTCACTCTATCGATAACGGTATCTTTATTTTTCATTGGAGGATGTATGGCAAGTAGTTTGAATCTCCCTGAACCGACTGAACTGACAGGCATCTGGCAGGTTACGGATAAACATCAGGTATGCAGTATCGAACTGACTGATGTGCGTTTACCAGAAGGTTCTATCTGGGCACTGAAAAGTGACGACTGTCTGACAAAAATGATAGGAAACCCGGTAGCAGGCTGGCGTGCGGCACCTGATGGTATCACTCTGACGGATGCAACGGGTTATGGTCTGGCTTTTTTTAGTCAGGGTTCTGAAGAGTGGGTCGCTTATCTTGTCGATGGCCGAGAGCTGGTTATGACATTAAAAAGTAAAGAATAAACAAAATTAAGAAAACAATATCCCCAGTGCTTTTCAGTAAAGTGTTTTTCGAGAAACTGAAATTTGCTGGGGATAGTGAAAACAAGACAAAGATAAGAACATAAATAAGCGACTTTCTTTTGATAATGAAGTCTTCTGATAATGAAGGGATTTCTGTGAAATTACGCCATTCAAAAGGTGAAATGACGGATATTATCCGTGCACGCAGCAAAGTATTCTGGACAATCGGTTTATTTACAGCATTTATTAACTTACTGATGCTGGTTCCCTCCATTTATATGCTTCAGATATATGATCGAGTTCTGCCGTCCAGTAACACAATGACTTTGCTGATGTTAACGCTGATTACGCTGGGCATGTACGCCATCATCGGCGGACTGGAATATATTCGGAGTCAGGTTGTTATCCGTATCGGCAGTCAGTTTGATATGTGCCTGAATCAGCGCGTGTATACCGCATCGTATGAATCTAATCTGAAAAATGGTTCGACAGATGCGGGACAAATGCTGAATGACTTATCGTCTATTCGCCAGTTTCTGACGGGAAGCGCACTGTTTGCTTTTTTTGATGCTCCCTGGTTTCCGGTTTATTTGGGCGTTATTTTTCTGTTCAGCCCCTATTTAGGATTATTGGCACTGGTTGGAGCGCTTATCCTGATTGCGCTGGCTGTTCTGAATCAGTGGTTATCTCATTCTCCTCTGGCACAGGCCAGTCATCTTTCTCTGCGTTCGGCTAATCTTGCCAGTACCAATTTACGCAACGCAGAAGTCATTGAAGCATTAGGCATGTTACCGGCACTGCGCCGACGCTGGTTCAGCCTGCATGAACGTTTCCTTAACTTTCAGCGTATCGCCAGTGAAAGGTCTGCATCGATTACAGCCATCACAAAAACAGTGCGCATGGCATTACAGTCCTTGATCCTTGGTTTAGGAGGCTGGCTGGCAATTGAAGGCAATATCACGCCCGGTATGATGATTGCCGGCTCAATCCTGATGGGGCGGGCGTTGTCTCCGATTGAACAGTTAATACAGGCATGGAAAAGCTGGAACGCTGCCCGTCTGTCATGGCAGAGGCTGGATAATTTGCTGAAAGCACAGCCTGAGCGGAAAAGCGGAATGACGTTACCTGCTCCTAACGGAACGCTGTTGTTAGAAAAAGTGTTTGCTTCTCCGCCCGGAAAAATTAAAGCCGCTAAATCCACTGAAAAGAATAAGCCTGTTTTGCAGGATATCAGCTTTTCCCTTGAAGCCGGAGATATCCTCGGTGTTATTGGACCCAGCGCATCAGGAAAATCCACTCTGGCACGCTTGCTGGTTGGTGTCTGGCAAGCTCAGGAAGGTGTGGTGCGGCTTGATGGTGCCGATATTTACCAGTGGAACAAGGATGAGCTGGGTTCTCACATCGGTTATTTACCACAGGATATTGAATTATTTGCCGGAACGATTGCGGAGAATATTGCCCGTTTTAATGATATTGATGCGGAAAAAGTCATCTCAGCGGCTGAGAAGGCTGGTGTACATGATCTAGTGCTCAATCTTGAACAGGGTTATGACACGCTGATTGGTGCCGGAGGTATGGGATTATCCGGCGGACAGAAACAGCGGATCGGGTTGGCTCGGGCGCTTTATGGTAATCCATCGTTGGTTGTGTTGGATGAACCTAATTCCAATCTGGATGATATCGGGGAAAAAGCACTGAGCCGAGCGATTAACCAATTACGTCAACAGGGAAAAACGGTAGTGGTAATTACCCATCGTCCGGCACTGCTCTCCCAAACAAATAAAGTTTTGCTGTTAGTACAGGGAAAAACGAAACTATTTGGCCCATCTCAGCAGGTTATGGCGGCATTGGCACAGTCCGCATCAGTACAGACAACACCTGTACAGGCGAAACGTGCCGATAATATGAATTTGTCTGGGAGCTAAAATGTCCGAACAGACCAACATAAAACAGACTCAACATGATGAACCCGCATTACTGCCGCTGGATGCAAGTCGTTATCTGCGATTGGGCTGGCTGGTTATTGGTATTGGCATTCTGGGGTTTTTAATATGGGCGGCATTTGCTCCGCTCGATAAGGGTGTCGCTTCTTCCGGCATGGTCGTGGTGGATGGTAACCGTAAGACTGTTCAATCCCCGACTAATGGCATCATCAGGCAGATTTTAGTGGCAGAAGGAGAACATGTCAGAGCTGGTCAGATATTGATTCAGCTCAGTCAGGTTCAGGTTAATGCCCAGATTGATTCTCTGAAACAGCAGTGGCATACCATGCTGGCAACGGAAGCGCGTTTACTGGCTGAGCAGCAGGGTGCAGATGAATTGGTTTTTCCAGAGTCTTTACAGGCCCAGTCTTCAGAGCCACGGATTGACAATATTCTGGCGTTACAAAAACAACTTTTTCTTTCCCGGCGAGAGATGCTGAAAAGTGACTTAGCGGGAATGAAACAGTCAGAAGAGGGCGTGATTGTTCAGATCAAAGGATTGCGGGAGGCAATGGCAAATAAACAGCAGCAGAAGGCTTCACTTAAAGAACAAATCGCAAACCTGCGCCCACTGACAGAAGAAGGCTATTTTCCCCGCAACCGTTATCTGGAATTACAGCGCAACCAGATTGAGTTAAGTGGCAGTATGGCTGAGATGGCAGGACGGATCGGGCTGCTTGAAAAGCAACAGCAGGAAACGCAACAGCGGATTATTCAGCGACAGGCGGATTATCAGCGTGAAGTTCGTAGTCAGCTTGCTGATGTACAGGTTCAGGCTAATGAACTGCACAATAAACTGGAAACTGCGCAGTTTGATTTATCCCATACCTCGATTGCGGCTCCTGTTGAGGGGACGGTAGTCGGACTGAAGGTTTTTACTCAGGGAGGCGTTGTTGCATCAGGGGAAAAACTGATGGAGATCCTGCCTGAACAGCGTGCACTGGAAGTTGAAGCCCGCCTGATGGTACACCTGATTGATAAAGTTGAGATCGGTCAGAACGTTGACCTGATGTTCACGGCGTTAAACCAGAACCGTACACCTAAAGTGACCGGGAAATTGTTGGTTATTTCCGCCGATCGTTTAATGGATGATGTGACCCGAGAATCCTATTACCAGATCCGAATACGGGTGACTCCAGAAGGTATGGCGAAGCTGACGGATTTACACATCAAACCCGGAATGCCGGTTGAGGTTTTTGTAAAAACAGGGTCACGCTCATTGCTGAGTTATTTATTCAAACCGCTGGTGGACAGAGCATCAACATCGCTGATCGAGGAGTAGTGGAAATGTTAAGGCATCATCAAACTACAGGGAAAAATACAAGGAAACGTTTTGTGCTCCTGTCGTTATTTTTAATCACTGCTCCCGCAATATTGCATTCAGCTTCGGTCAGGGCACTTTCCCTGACGGAAGCTTATGCTCTGGCGTTACATCATGATCCAACGTTTCAGGCCGCGATAAAAGAGCAGGAAGCCGGGCAGGAAGAGAAAGCGCTCGGGCGGGCAGAGTTATTACCTAAGTTATCCATTAGCTATCAGAATGCCCCAAAGAACTGGCAGCAGATGGAATCCAGTTCTCCGAATACAAGGGGGCATCAGGTTAAAGAGCGTTTTGATCGGCAGTATGACAGCTACAGCGGCGTACTGCTCCTGACTCAGCCATTGTTCGATATCGAAGCCTGGTCACGTTATCAGACCCGTAAGGCTTATGCGCTGATGAGTGATGCCCGTTTTCGGTCTGACAGCCAGCTACTGGCTGTCAGAGTCGTGAATAGCTATGTTGCTGTCGCGTATGAGCAGGACAGGCTGGCGCAGATAGTGCAGCGGCGTATGGCCTATGAAAAGCAGTTGGAACTCAATCAGAAATTATTCACTTCCGGTGAAGGAACCCGCACGGATATAGCAGAAACTCAGGCCCGTTACAGTCAGGTTCAGGCGGATGAGTTGACTGTGCGGGATGAGCTGGATGCGGCAATTCGTGACTTACAGCTATTAGTAGGAACGCCATTACCGACCGATATCCCTGTGACTCGTTTATCGAATGTTGAGCATTTCAATACCATAAATCTGATGTTTGAACGCTATGCCGATTGGGAACAGGCTGCATTGCGTCAAAATCCTCAATTAGCGGTCGCTCGCCAGAAAATTGATGTGGCATATCAGGATATTAAACGTAGTCAGGCAGGATATTTGCCGAAACTGGAATTATACGCTTCTCATAGTGAAAATAAATCTGGTACTGACAACACCATCAATCAGAAATATCGTACAGATTCTATTGGCGTGCGTGTTTCCATGAATCTCTATAACGGCAATGGAACATTGGCATCTGAGCGTCAATCGGCGGCTAATTATGATAAGACCAAATATGAAATGGATGCGCAGGCAGGGGAAATCCTCAATGCACTGCGTCGCCATTATAACGGGTGTGTTAATGGGCAGAAGCGGATACGTGCTTATGAAGAAGCGGTAAAAGCCGCTGAGTTGCAGGTACAGGCAACGGAAAAAAGCGTCCTGTTGGGGCAACGGGTAAATGTGGATGTATTGAACGCAGAGCAGCAACTTTATACTGCCCGTCGTGAACTTTCCCAAGCAAAATATGATTATATGAAATCCTGGATTGGGCTATTGAATGAATCAGGGCAGCTAAATAGCGAACATATTCAGCTGCTTTCTCATTATTTTGGTTGAACCCTGAATTTTGGTTGAATTCGTTACCCGAATTTGATTCAGAGACGGTTCAGCCTAAGTTGTTGCAAGTTACCATGCAGGGATAAATCGGTTTTTAACGAAGCAACTTCACGGCAGATATAGGCCATTTCTTTGTCAGACGCCAATTTATTACGCCATTTCTCCGGTTGAGCTTCCAAATCCCGGAAGAGGTTATCTAACGAACCCGCCTGTTGCAGCAAAGTAACGGCTGTTTTGGGACCAATGCCCTGAACTCCCGGAATTTTGCTGCTGCTGATCCCCGCCAGCCCCCAGTAATCGGGTAACTGAGCAGGAGAAACTCCAAACTCCTGCTGTACAAAAGGTAAATCCAGCCAGCGTTTCTGGAAGTAATCACGGATTTGGATATTCGGAGAAAGTAGCTGGCAATAGCCTTTATCTGTCGAAACAATGGTAACCCGATGCCCTGTAGCGGCAACTTTGGTTGCCAGCGTTGCCGCTAAATCATCTGCTTCATGCCCTTCAGCATGCCAACTGGCCACCCCCAACGCATTGAATGCCTGTTTAATTTGCGGCATTTCCTGTTGTAAATCTTCCGGCATCGCCGAGCGCCCCGCTTTGTAATTGGGAAGTAACTGATGGCGCCAGCTATGGTAGCGATCATCTTCGTCAAATACGGCTACGGCATGGGTTGGAGAAGAGTGAGAGATTAGTTGCTTCAACGCATGTTCACAGGCGGCAACGCAAGGCGTTCCCTGCACAGCATGAATACGTCGGATCAAATTCAGGGCATCTACAATCAAAAGGTGTATCATAATTTCTTATTCCATCCGTGGACTTATTCCCTGGCGACTGCCTCACTGGGTTTTGATGAGGCAGGTAATCTGCCGTTATTTATCTGATGATTTTATAACATGGCTCATAAGCTGTGCCACCCGGAAGTTTCATGCGATTCTGCTTCACAAAATCTTCCAGCAGGCTATCCATCCGGCGCATAATTTCAGCATCACCGTGAATCTCGAACACCCCGTGCTTTTCGATAGCCTGAATGCCGAACTCTTTCACATTGCCCGCTACGATACCAGAAAATACCCGTCTAAGTGCCGCTGCCAGTTTTTCCGTTGACTGCTCCAGATGTAAATCCAGATTCGCCATGTTTTCATGGTTAGGGTCAAAAGGATGCTGCAAATCATGAGGGATTTTCATTGCCCAGTTAAAACTGTAGGCATCACCGGTTGAGCGGCGATTTTCCTTGACCAGTGGCATCGCAGTTTTCATCACTCTGGCCACTTCTAATGGGTCATCCACAATAATCTGGTAGTGACGGCGAGCCTGTTCACCCAGAGTGTTGACAATAAATTCATCCAGAACATGAAAATAATCGGCACTCTCTTTTGGCCCGGTTAAGACCAGAGGTAATACCTGATTTTCATTTTCAGGGTGCATCAGGATCCCCAGCAGATAAAGCAGCTCTTCTGCTGTTCCCACACCTCCGGGGAAGATGATAATACCGTGAGCAATACGAACGAAGGCTTCCAGCCGCTTTTCGATATCTGGCATGATGATCAATTCATTAACCAGTGGGTTGGGCGGCTCAGCAGCAATAATGGAAGGTTCTGTAATACCAATAAAACGGCTATTTTTATAGCGCTGTTGCGCATGACCGACCGCAGCACCTTTCATCGGTGCTTCCATTGCACCCGCTCCACAGCCGGTACAAATATTCAGCTCCCGTAAGCCAAGCTCATTACCGACTTTACGGGCATACAGATATTCTTGTTCATTGATAGAATGCCCGCCCCAGCAGACGATCATATTCGGGTTTTCAGCAAGATGCAGTGCTTTGGCATTGCGCAGGATAGAGAAAACGGTATTGGTAATATGCATACCATTTTTCAGATTCAGAGAGTCGGCTTTTTGGGCATCGGTAATCTGCGCATGAACAAACAGAATATCCCGCAATACTGCGAATAAATTTGCCCGCAGAGAACGGATAATTTTGCCATCAACAAATGCTTCTTCCGGTGGATTGACCAGCTCCAGTTTAACTCCCCGCTCTCTACGCAGGACGTTAATATCAAAATCTTTATGTTTTGATAGTAGTTCTTTGCTGTTATCAGTCTGGCTACCAGAGTTGAGCACGGCGAGTGAGCAATTGCGGAAAAGGCGGTACAGATCACTGCTTGCTGTGCGTTTAAGGGTATCCACCTCAAGCTGAGAGAGTAAATCCATTGACCCTAACGGGCTGACATGTGTAATCAAGAATGGCTCCTTTATACCCCAATAGGGGGTTCTCAATAATGGTTCTACCTGAAATTTGTAGGGACTATACACTTCGTCTTTCAAGTTGCCTCTTTGTTGGCCGCGCTCGTTCACCCCAGTCACATAGTTATCTATGCTCCCGGGGATTTACTCGCTTGCCGCCGTGACTCATCTTGAAATCCATTGTGTATAATTGAATGTATCTGGTTTAAAAGTCAGCCCGTTAGGTTACCGGATGGCATACAGATGTATGCCATCGGTGTGGATTCAGCGATTACTGACGGGCTAGCCTGCCGGTTGGCGGTACAAATGAGTCATTACTGCGCCACGGATTGATATCCAACCCGCCCCGGCGGGTATAACGCGCATAAACAGTGAGTTTTTCCGGCGCACATAACTGCATTAAATCGTTGAAAATACGTTCAACACACTGTTCATGGAACTCGTTGTGGTGACGGAAGGAAACCAGATAACGCAATAATTTTTCCTGATCGATTTTCGGGCCTTTATAGCGAATTTGTACTGAACCCCAATCAGGCTGGTTTGTGATCAGACAATTTGATTTTAATAGATGGCTGACCAAAACTTCATCAACAACAGGCCCTGTCGCTGCCCCATTAAGATAATCGCGATTGAATTGATAATCATCAATTTCAATATCCTGATTATCAATACATTTACCTTCAAAATCGGCAATTGGCTGTTGATTGAAATCATGCAGAGGATATAAAACAACGTCAATCTCACCGTTAGCACAGGCAGACAAGTCCCGTTGCAGCGTTTGCTGGACGGTCTCCCAATCCGCGAAGCGGGTTTGGTTAAAGCTATTCAGATAGAGCTTGAAACTTTTTGACTCGATAAGATTTTCACTGGCAGCGTTCAGACTGACATGTCCGATGGCAACTTGAGGAACACCCCGCGAATTGAGCCATGACAGTTCGTACATTGTCCAGATGTCTGCGCCGTAAAACGGCAGATTATCAGGATACAATCCAAGTGGCTCACGGTTCATACTGCGGGGAACGGCCTGTAGTAATGCAGGTTCATAGGTATCACAGTAGGAAGTTGGTTTGCCGAGAGTAAGTTGGGAGAGTGCCTGATTATCTTGATACAAAGACATAAGATTCCTCAAAGGTAATATACCCTGCATTTAAGAGCGATAGGGCGGAGGTTATTGTTTTGAATACAAGCAGTAGTGTATCAAGGAATATTGATAATTCGTATTTTTATTGCGCATTTTCAAGAAACTCAGCCCGATAATTGCCATCTAAATCAGAACAGATTCTTAAACGGGCTGAATTATTCATCCCGTGGGATATAATTAGATAACTAATATAGAGTATTCGCTTTTATTTGGAAGAAATTAACTTCTCTAATAATGGCGATCTGAACAGATTGTGCGGATCAAATTTCTGTAAGGTATTAATTGCCGAATGCCAATTATTATCAGCGGGTAATCCATCCGTAAATGAGGCCGGGATTTTTTTGGTCAGTATATCCTCATTAGCCCATGCGCCCTCTTTGCTGTATCCCCAGCCTTTACTCCATTCAACACGAATAGACGCGTAAGTGTCATCAAATTCTTTAAACATCCATGCTTCAAGCCTGTTATAAAATTCAGCAGAATATTGGGTATCTGGATGGGTTAACACATCGAGCCAAATAGCGACATCCCACTCTGGACGATCCTGACGTGGGCGAATAGCCGATAGACTCGGTACTACAGCATTTTCCTGCACCACTTCAGAAGGTTCATCCAGTGTTGTAATCCGGATCTCAATGGGTCCGTTGACAGGGAATTTACCCTGATTCTGGTATTCCTGCATTAAGGATTGCCATTGGGAATAAAAGAGATGGAGAACTTTTTGAATATTGCTGCGGCTGGTTAATATGGCATAACCATTTGCAGTAACACGTAATGTTGTTGGTTTAACATATAACAGTAAATTTTTGCTCCAGCCCCAGATATCATTTCCAGTAGCTAAAAAATAACCTAGCATGACTGCGTACTGAAGATGGGAAAATATAGGAGTGAGGTTCGGATTATCATGGGTTATCTGTTTAATGAGCTGAGATATTTGAACAGGGATATTATCAGAAAATGGATAGTTGTACGGTTGGGTCACTTCAATACTGGAAGTAGGCTTTTTCGGTGCAATACTCCATACTTTTAACCAAGGGTTAGCAGTGAATGGGAATAAAATAGCTTCAGCACGCCCACTTTTATCCAGAAAGTGACTAAAAGTTTTTTTATTTTTTTTATCTTGAGAAAGTGCAAATAGTTCTGTCGCCGGAATATCAGTAATACTTTCACACCGAAGACGCTGGTTTTTACCAGCCTGAAGCTCAGCATGTAAAATCAGGGAACAGCCTAAATTCACGAGAAGAGGAGCGCACTCAGGGTCATTGCGCTTAAAGTTCCTGATAATATATTGTTCGCTTTTTTCATCCCAAACGACGGCAGACAGAGATAGGACAGAGTTACTGATTGAGCCATAGTTATGGCCGGGTTGCGTTTCTTCATTCAGCGCTTTAACACTTGTTCCATGCCCACCGATTGCCAGTACTCCGCCGAGAGTTAAATCACCGGGTGCCGGAGTTGCGGTAAAACCAACCCCTTGCTCTTCCATTTTTGTCATGAGTGTTTCCATTAATACACCAGCCTGCGCAGTGACAATGGCATAATCAGGAAGATGTTTAATGCTTACTTGATTAAAGTGCTGCCTAAGATCCATGAGCATGACTTGATGACTATTTTGTTCCTGAGCTGAAATAATCAAAGGCGACCAGTTATGTGACTCTCCCACCACTCTCAGTTTATAATTTTTTTTCCACGCCCAATTAACAACTAAAATAATTTCTTTGTCTGATTTAGGGATACAGCATGGAATATGATTCGAATAAATTTCTTCTGACCAGTTAATGAATTCTCTATATATCAATTTTACGTCTTTAGGGAAATCAGTTAATGTCAGGTTTGTTTTTTTATTCTTATTTTCTTTATTTAATTTATTTGGATTTTTATTTTTTATGTTCATTATGTTATTACCTTGTAGGATATAAATAAAATCACTATTTTGAATCCACATTTATAATGTGGATGGCAAGAGGTATTATTTTTTATATTAATGCTATTTTTGTTTTAACTTGTGACTTATTAGCGATGGTTTTATTCATCCCTTGGCTATAAATTCAGGCCAAGTACACGGCATAATATTACTTGAAGGGAGATGATTCTCTTTACTGTTATAAATAGTGTAGAGCCTGATACCATTATTTTATGGAAGTGATGACACTATTTTTATACACAATGGATTTCAAGATGCGTCGCGGCAGCAAGCGAGTAAATCCCCAGGAGCATAGATAACTATGTGACTGGGGTGAACGAGCGCAGCCAACAAAGAGGCAACTTGAAAGACGAAGTGTATAGTTGTTATTTTGCTTAAAACCGTATAGGAATACGCAGAATACGAGTAACAGACAGAAAAATGGAAGAAACAAACATATGACCTTCAATGTGACAGAAGCACTTGCTGATTTTACCCGACGCTATGTTGAATTGTGGCAGGAGGAAACCGGATTACCGCCAGCGAGTAGTGAATTATATGGTGTGCCGTCCCCCTGTATCGAACGGACAGGAGATGAGGTGGTGCACTGGCTTCCGAAGCCTTTTACTCCAGCGGATAAACTCAGTAAGGTAGAAAATGCACTGGATATCTGTTTGCAGAATTCTATTCACGATTATTATGTCACTCAGTTAGCGGGCGACATGTCTGCCAGTTTTGATGGATTGAGCTTCAGTTTGATTCAGGTATGGAGTGAGGATGATTTTGTCCGGCTACAGGAAAATTTGATAGGCCATCTTGTGACGCAAAAGCGCCTGAAACTCTCACCGACGGTATTTATTGGTACAACGGATTCTGACATGGGGCTGATTTCTGTATGTAATCTGACAGGTCAGGTCATACTTGAGCAATTTGGCAGTAAGGAACGAACCGTATTATCTGCTGATTTAGCCGCTTTCCTTTCTGCTGCTACCCCTGTGGTATCTTCATAGGTGCAGATATCAGTTTACTTTTTTGTAAGACATATCTCACATGTGATGTGAGATATGTCTCTTAATCATCGTATCAATACCTCTGATAAATATTATTTTTATTTTATATCAATAATATGCAAATTATTATCAAGATATCTTTTTGGTGAAATGCTTTTTCTGACAATTCAGGTAGCTTGTTTCAAGCCACTGAATCGACGATTATTTTGTTGTTCCGCTAGGAATCACAGCGACAAAATTATTAAGGAATTATGTCATCAGGAAGGTGACTCAAGGATGATTCGGTTCGGGCAGGACTGCCAGATACTATCAATATAATGATCTTTTAAGGAATAACAGACAGGGAAGTACTTTGTCAGGGAATGCGCAGGAAGCGATCAATTTAGCCGGATTGCTATAATAATCAAATAAGAGGGGAGATTCTGTCTCCCCTCTTATTTTGTTTTGTGGCATTTTATGCTGCCACATATTTTTCGCTGAGATTGAACAGTGATACTCTTACGATTTAATGACACAATGGCCGTTCCTGCTATTGGGGTCACAGTCAGGATAAGATAATAATCATGAGTATCGAGAAACAAATCCTCCACAAATTACAGCTCATTGAAGCCACGATGAAAACCGCTGGCTTATGGCAGAGTTACCCGCCCAAACCAGAAGCTTTCGAAAGCACAGAGCCTTTTTCTATTGATACGATGGCGGCGGAAGAATGGCTCCAATGGGTATTAATTCCCAGAATGAGTGCACTGATTGAGCAAAAAGCTAGCTTACCAACATCATTTGCAATCGCTCCCTACTTTGAAGAAGTCTATAAAGAAGAGACTGAGCGCTATTTACCGTTACTTGAGCATTTGCGTGAACTGGACAACCTGTTTACACCGGATGATCTGACGGGGAATAGTTGATAATGCTGGATATTATCTATCAGGATGAACACATTGTTGCAGTAAATAAGCCGGCGGGCTGGTTGGTTCATCGTAGTTGGCTGGCGCGTCATGAAACCGTTTTTGTTATGCAGACACTGCGTGACCAGATTGGTCAGCATGTTTTTCCTGTTCATCGGCTGGACAGGCCAACATCCGGTGTTTTGCTGATGGGGCTGTCAAGCGATGTGGCCCGAACACTCTCCCAGCAATTCGAACATCAGCAGGTACAAAAAACGTATCATGCAGTTGTGCGTGGTTATGTCGAAGGAGAGGAGATTATCGACTACGCATTAATGGAGGAGTTGGATAAAATTGCGGATAAATTCGCTGATACGGACAGGGAAGCGCAATCTGCCATTACTCATTACCGCGCACTGGCAAAAATTGAGTGTCCGGTTGAAATAGGGCGTTACCCAACATCACGTTTCAGCTTATTAGAACTAAAACCCAAAACCGGGCGTAAGCACCAACTACGACGACATATGTCACATATCCGCCATCCCATTATTGGGGATACCACACACGGGGATTTGCGTCAGAATCGAGGAGTTGCTAAATATTATCAGACAGGCAGATTAATGCTGCATGCAAGCCACCTTCAACTCAGGCATCCGGTAACAGGCCAGGAGTTGTTATTGACCGCCCGTTGGGATTCTTCATGGCAGCATTTGCTTGAACAATTTGGCTGGCAAGGCCTTGTACCGGAACTGGAATGTTCACATCCGGTTGCTTGTGAATTACAGCCGACAGAATAGCCGCCTGAAAAAATAAAGGTTCAACGACTAAAGCAGTATCAAACAGAATGAAGGGATCATATCTATGGCAAAGATTGGTATTTTCGTTGGTACAGTTTATGGCAATGCATTGGCTGTTGCCGAAGAAGCTCAGCAAATTCTTGAGCAGCAGGGGCATGAGGCTGAAGTATTTGAAGAGGCAACTCTGGAGCAATGGCAGGAATACTTACAGCAGGTAGTACTGGTTGTGACATCTACAACCGGACAGGGGGATTTGCCTGATAATATCCAGCCGCTTTATGCTGAATTGAATGATCAACTGGGTTATCAGCCTGATTTACGTTACGGCCTTATTGCGCTGGGAGACAGTAGTTATGACACTTTCTGTGGAGGAGGTCATATCTTTGATGCGCTGTTACAAGAGCAAGGCGCTAAGCGGATCGGTGAAATTCTGCAGATTGATGCTCTTGAGGTAGTTGAGCCGGAAGTTTTTGCTCAGGGCTGGGTTGAGGAGTGGGGAAATTTATTATAGACGCTCCCGCTCATGCCGTTGATTATACCGCTTATACCCTTTATCTCTTTGCTGCCAGAAAAGGGATAAGCGGTGTATGACACTGCTGATATCATTACTTGCGGGTCAGTTTTTCTAAATCTGCTTCTATTTCTGCGATCTTATTGGCAACGACATGCTCAAGGTGACGTAAGTCGTCGAGGATTTTGTGTTTCAAATCCACTTCTGCCTGTTCACGTTTACAAATCTGATCCAATTCTTCCAGCACATAACGCAGGTTGGTGTTGATCTCTTTAACTTCTTTGTAACCTTGCCCTGTATTATCGTCAGAGACAGTTTTGAGCTGGCGTGGGTATTTGAATTTAACGCTTTTGGCAAAAAATTCACCCCTATCTTTGCGAAAATAAATCTTAAGAATGTCGTTATTCGCTTCCTGACGGAGGCTATAGCGATCAATATCTTCAGGGTGAGTAATCCCTAAACTCTTCAAGTTATCGTACATAGCGCGTCACCTAGTCACCTAAATGAAATGGAAAATATCAAGAAAACAGCGGATTTATTATCCATTTCGAGTTTGTCGAAAGTCAATCAGTTAATTGTCAGAGAGGGGTTGTACAAAAAGTAACAGGCTTGCTTATTAAACTTAAAGGATAACTAAACTAATATCGGTTGAAGAGATATTTATTAATTTGATAACTGCACTATTCATTTAAATGAACGAAATGATGCTGGGTATTATCCAGTCAGTAAAGTTGAGCCATCCCAAAAGATGGCTCAACTTTTAAAATTTAATCAATATTTCGCAGCAATTCATTGATACCCACTTTGCCACGGGTTTTGGCATCGACCTTTTTCACGATAACAGCACAATACAGGCTGTAGCTGCCATCTTTGGAAGGCAGGTTACCGGATACGACGACAGAACCCGCAGGTACTCGGCCATAATGGATTTCGCCGGTTTCACGATCATAGATTTTGGTACTTTGGCCGATGTAAACACCCATTGAGATCACAGAACCTTCTTCTACGATAACCCCTTCCACAATCTCAGAGCGTGCACCGATAAAGCAGTTGTCTTCAATGATAGTCGGGTTGGCCTGTAGTGGTTCCAGAACACCACCAATGCCGACACCGCCGGACAAGTGAACATTTTTACCGATTTGCGCACAGGAACCTACGGTTGCCCATGTATCGACCATTGTTCCTTCATCCACATAAGCGCCCAGGTTGACGTAAGATGGCATTAATACAGTATTACGTGCGATGTAGGCGCCCTGACGTACTGCTGCTGGTGGTACGACACGGAAGCCTTCTTTTTCGAAACGTGCCTGATCATAATCAGCAAATTTCATCGGTACTTTATCGAAATAGCGGCTTTCAGCACCTTCCATAACCTGATTGTCATTAATGCGGAAAGAGAGTAGGACTGCTTTTTTCAGCCACTGATGTGTTACCCACTCACCTGCGATTTTTTCAGCGACACGCAGTTTACCGCTGTCCAACATTTGAATGACTTGATTGATGGCATCACGTGTTGTTTCGTCAACAGTTGCTGGAGTGATGCTGGTACGGTTTTCAAATGCATTTTCAATAATGCTCATTAGCTCGGCAATAGGTTGTATTTGCTGCATTGGTAAGGGATCCTTTATTCTTAGTCAAATATTGGTTAGTGAATGCTATACTTTATCCTTGGTGTTAAGGGCTTCTGTCAACCTTTCTGACAATTCATCTTTGATTTTTTTATCCAGTGCCAAATAATCTTTATCCGTCAGTACAAAAAAATCCTCTACCCGCTCACCGATGGTTGTAATGCGCGCACCATGTAGGGAAATTCCTAATTCGGCAAAAATACTGCCGACTTTGGCCAGTAAGCCGGGTTGGTCCAGAGCGACGAGTTCCATATAAGTGCGTCGGGTATTTTGTGACGTTAAGAAACTGATTTTGGGAGGCACGTCAAAGTGGCGTAATTTAGCCGGTAATTTACGCGTTTTGGGTGCTTTCGGATGAGGATCGTTAATGGCTTTGAGCAAAGACTGGCGGATAGGTTCATGGCGGTCAGGCGCCAGAGAATGATCATTCGGATCCAGTATGACAAAGGTATCCATTGCCATTTCGTCCCGATTAGTAAAGATCTGGGCATTATGAACACTTAAATTGCGCCGATCTAATTCCCCCACGACAGCCGCGAAAAGAGAAGGTCTATCCTGACACCAGATAAATATTTCCGTTCCTCCATGAGAAAATGAAGTACTGATCAATACCATTGGATCAGGATATTGATGGTTAACTAAATGGCTGGCATGCCATGCCAGTTGATCCGGCGTATGACGCAAAAAATAATCTGCGTGGCAGCGGCTCCAGATATTATGCAGTCTTTCTTCGTCAATCGCTTCCTGACGTAACAGTGCCAAAGCCTGCAAGCGGTTATGCCGGATACGCTCCCGTAAATCAGGCGTATTTTGTATCCCCTTAAGTAGCTGGGTTTCAGTCGCGAAATAAAGTTCGCGCAGCAGGCTCTGTTTCCAGCTGTTCCATAGTTTGGCGTTTGTGGCACAGATATCGGCAACAGTAAGGCAAAGCAGGTAATTCAGGCGGTTCTGATTTTTGACCTGACAGGCAAATTGCTGGATGACTTCGGGGTCCTGAATATCCCGTCGTTGGGCAGTGATTGACATCAGTAAATGATAGCGAACAAGCCACTCCACCAATTCAGCTTCGTAAGTTGTCAATCCATGCTGTTTGGCGAAGGCAAACGCATCTTTCGCTCCCAGCTCGGAGTGGTCGCCATTGCGCCCTTTGGCAATATCATGGAAAAAAGCGGCCAACCGCAGTAATTCAGGCTGCGGTATGCGTGGGTAGAGTTCAATACACACAGGGTGAAGTATGCGGTTATTTTCATCGGCAAAACTTTCCAGTTTCTGCAATAACCGGATGGTGTGCTCGTCGACGGTATAAGCATGGAACAGGTCAAACTGCATTTGGCCGACTATGTTGCTCCAAAGCGGAGTATAGGCACTTAATACACTGTGACGATGCATTGGCAGCAAAGCACTTTTGACAGCGTGAGGGTGCCTCAGGATTGCCATAAAAATTTTTCGTGCCTGAGGAAGTTCGCACAATGGCTGCTTAAGGTTCCGGCGGGCATAGCGAAGCTGGCGTAACGTAGTGGAATAGATCCCGTTAATTTCCCGGTGAACGGCCATGTGATAAAACATTTTCAGAATTGAGGCAGGATCACGGGTAAACAGTGATTCATCAATAACATCGATAAGATCTCCCCGTAACTGAAAGGCCTCATTCAGGGGACGGGGTTTTTCATCTGGCTGTAGTGTCAGGATTGCTTCATCAAACAGTTGCAACAGCATGTCGTTCAATTCGCTGACTCGGCGGGTCACGCGATAGAAATCTTTCATCATACGTTCAACAGGCTGATTATGTTCGCCTTTATAGCCGAGAAGCTGAGCGACACTAAACTGCTGTTCAAACAATAGACGGTTATCGTAACGGGTAACAGACAGATGGAGGGCAAAACGGATACGCCAGAGAAAATTCTGGCATTCGTTTAATTCATCCCGCTCTTCGTGAGTCAGAAAACCAAAATCGACCATTTCATCTAAAGATGTCGCCCCGAAATGACGGTGAGCCACCCAAAGGAGAGTATGGATATCACGTAATCCCCCTGGGCTGCTTTTTATATCGGGTTCCAGATTGTAGCTGGTACTGTGGTATCGCTGATGACGATTTTTCTGTTCGGTGAGCTTGGAGGCAAAAAATTGGGCTGATGGCCAGAAGTCATCACTGAAAATGTGTTTTTGTAAGCGCAGGAACAGAGGTAAATCACCACAAATTAAGCGGGATTCCACTAAGTTAGTGGCGATAGTCAGATCGGAAAGCCCTTTTTCAAGGCACTCTTCGAGAGTTCTGACACTGTGGCCGACATCCAGACGAATATCCCAGAGCAGAGCAATAAAGCGTCCAATCTGGCTTGATTGTTCTTCAGTCAGCGGATGTTCACTCAGAATCAGCAGATCGATATCTGAAAGAGGGTGCAACTCGCGTCTTCCATAACCCCCAACGGCAATCAGGGAAAGAGTATCTATCTGATCAAACCCATACTGCTGCCACAACCGGGTCAGAAGTTTATCAATATAATCACTACGTGCATAAATCAGTGCGGTCGGGGAAATACCCGCTTTGAATGCCTGTTCAAGCCACAGTTGAAACTCATCAATATGCTGCTTCAGCACCGGGCATTGCAGATCATCACATGAAAATTCTACCGGAGAGACAGGAGGAATCGGGGCGTGCGCAAAAGCAATATCAACTGGCATATTCAGAAACCTATGATAAGAAACTGGGAGATGGGCAGGCGTTTGTAGTCGATGATGAAGCCCTGTGAGGACAGTTTATGTACAAGGGCTTCATTTGGCAATGCTATCCTGACAACGGGATCTTTGGCAGGAGGAGCAAATTATGTCAGCAGATTGTTATCGATTAATCTGTGGTTGGTTTACGTAACTGTTCGTTAAGCGATTACGCGTTAACCAATACCGCTGAAATCTGTGCTTCTTCCTCTTTGCGCCATGTCATGATTTCGCAGCCGTTGTCAGTAACGACAATAGTGTGCTCGTATTGTGCAGACCAGCCGCGATCTTTGGTTTTGACAGTCCAGCCATCTTTCATGGTACGGATACGATAATCACCCGCATTGACCATGGGTTCGATGGTGAAAGCCATGCCTTTTTGCAGCACAACCCCGCCATCATCGGCATCGTAATGAAGTACATGCGGTTCTTCGTGGAAAACCCGGCCAATACCGTGACCACAATATTCACGAACTACGGAGAAATCATTCCCTTCCACATATTGCTGAATCGCTTTGCCGATAGTACGCAGACGGATACCCGGTTTCACCATTTTCAGTGCAAGGTACAGACTTTCCTGAGTCACACGGCACAGACGTTCGCCTTGAATCGTTGGTTTACCAACGATGAACATTTTGGAGGTATCACCGTGAAATTCATCTTTAATAACAGTAACATCGATATTAACGATATCGCCGTCTTTCAGTACCTTGTCATCACTTGGAATACCGTGGCAAATCACGTCATTGACCGAAATACAGACTGATTTAGGAAAACCGTGATAACCCAGACAGGCAGAAATAGCCTGTTGTTTATTAGTGATGTGTTCGTGGCAAATCCGATCAAGTTCACCCGTGGTAACACCTGCTTTAACGTGTTGCTCGATCATCTCCAGAACTTCAGCTGCCAGACGACCGGCAACGCGCATTTTCTGAATATCTTCGTCTGTTTTGATAGTAATAGCCATGAAATCAGTCCATTAGAACCGGTAAATCACCGATTCTTTGATATTAGTTAATGAAAAAATGATGGAGTTAATGGTATCAGCCTGCCTGATATCTAACAATATACCCGTCGTATTTCAAGTTGCAGCTTTGTTGGCTACGCTCACTCACCCCAGTCACCGTTTTTATAAATATACAGTTATCAATGCTCCCGGGGATTACTGAGAGGCTCCTGCCTCTCACCGGAGGGCAGCCTTTGGCTGGGCAAATTCGTTCCCGACGAATTTGTCACTCCCTTGCCGTCGCGCTGCATCATGAAATCCATTGGGTAACCGTTGATTGCTAAGACGTCAGAAAGCGATAACAAATGTTGGTGTATAGGGCCGGATTATGGTATAAAGCGCGCCGGTATTCTGTGTAATTGTTTCCTGTGGAAGCAATATTTCAGAAATGCTAAATAAACTCATTTGTGTAAATAACACACACGGATCGGCACATACACCGGGGTGCTCTCATGTGACTAATTCGTATGAATCTCTTTCATGCGGTATGAATAGCACACAGTTAAAGAGTCGGTGTCATGGGATCTGTGGAGGCATAACCCCAATTAACTTTATAGAGGTCTAAAATGGCAACTGTTTCCATGCGCGATATGCTGCAAGCGGGCGTTCACTTCGGTCACCAGACTCGTTACTGGAACCCAAAAATGAAACCTTTCATCTTTGGCGCTCGTAACAAAGTTCATATCATCAACCTGGAAAAAACTGTTCCAATGTTCAACGATGCTTTGGCTGAGCTGAACAAAATTGCTTCCCGTAAAGGCAAAATTCTGTTTGTTGGCACCAAGCGTGCTGCAAGCGAAGCAGTAAAAGAAGCAGCTCTGGGCTGTGACCAATACTTCGTTAACCACCGTTGGTTAGGTGGTATGCTGACTAACTGGAAAACTGTTCGTCAGTCAATCAAGCGTCTGAAAGATCTGGAAGCTCAGTCTCAGGACGGTACTTTTGACAAGCTGACTAAGAAAGAAGCGCTGATGCGTTCTCGTGAGCTTGGCAAACTGGAAAACAGCCTGGGCGGTATCAAAGACATGGGCGGCCTGCCTGATGCTCTGTTTGTTATCGATGCTGAACATGAACACATCGCTATCAAAGAAGCAAACAACCTGGGTATCCCAGTATTCGCTGTTGTTGATACTAACTCTGATCCAGATGGCGTTGATTTCATTATCCCTGGTAACGACGATGCAATCCGTGCAGTAAAACTGTACCTGACTGCTGCTGCGACTTCTGTTCGTGAAGGCCGTTCACAGGATCTGGCTGTTCAGGCTGAAGAAGGTCTTGTAGACGCTGAATAATAAGGCATGCTCATTTCTGAGCCCTTATTGACCAGGTATTGAAATATATTGGTTAGGGGGCCTGTCAAGGCCCCCTTTACATATCTGATATAGAACTATACCCAATGGATTTCGAGTTGCATCGCGGCGGCAAGGAAGAGAATCCCCGGGAGCATAGATAACTATGTGACTGGGGTGAACGAGCGCAGCCAACAAAGAGGCAGCTTGAAAGACGAAGGATATTATCTGATAACTTTCCACGCGGAATATTATCTTCCCGCGAGACACATCGAGGAATTAAACAAATGGCTGACATTACCGCTGCTCTGGTAAAAGAACTGCGTGAGCGTACTGGCGCAGGCATGATGGAATGTAAAAAGGCACTGGTTGAAGCGAATGGTGATATCGAGCTGGCTATCGATAACATGCGTAAATCCGGTCAGGCAAAAGCGGCTAAAAAAGCAGGCCGTGTTGCAGCTGAAGGCGTTATCCTGGTTGAAGTTTCAGCAGATGCTAAATTCGCAGGTATCGTTGAACTGAACTGTGAAACTGACTTCGTTGCTAAAGATGCTGGCTTCCTGGCATTCGGTAAAGAAGTTATCACTTCCGTTATGGCTGACAAAAATTCTGACATCGATGCACTGAAAGCTAAGTTCGAAGAACAGCGTACTGAATTGGTTGCTAAAATCGGTGAAAACATCAACATCCGTCGTGTTGCTATTCTGGAAGGCGAAGCTGTAGGTTCTTACCTGCACGGTGCTCGTATCGGTGTTCTGGTTGCGGCTGAAGGCGCAAACGAAGAACTGATCAAACACGTTGCAATGCACGTTGCTGCAAGCAAACCAGAATATGTTGACCCATCTGACGTTCCTGCTGACGTTGTTGCGCGTGAGCATCAGATCCAGCTGGACATCGCAATGCAGTCTGGCAAACCACGCGAAATCGCAGAGAAAATGGTTTCTGGCCGTATGAACAAATTCACCGGCGAAATCTCTCTGAATGGTCAGAACTTCGTGATGGACCCAAGCAAAACTGTTGGCGCTCTGCTGAAAGAGAACAACGCTAAAGTTATCAACTTCATCCGTTTTGAAGTTGGCGAAGGCATCGAGAAAGTTGAAGCTGACTTCGCAGCAGAAGTTGCTGCAATGAGCAAACAGGCTTAATTGTCTTAACGGAGCCGCCGATTGGCGGTTCCGTCTTATCTATACCCAATGGATTTCAAGATGGATCGCGGCGGCAAGGGAACTCATCCCCGAGAGCATAGATAACCGTATGTTTATAAAAACGGTGAACGGGGTGAGCGAGCGCAGCCAACAAAGAGGCAACTTGAAAGACGAAGAGTAAGAAGAATTTTTACATCTGGCTATATAGCATGGATGTGTATTAACTGAATAATTGTAGTAACCCCCAATAATCCTTATCTGCTTAGGACTGAAACACCATGGCAACCAATGCAAAACCCGTATATCAGAGAATCCTGCTTAAGCTCAGTGGAGAAGCCCTGCAAGGCGCAGAAGGTTTTGGTATCGATGCTAGCGTCTTAGACCGCATGGCTCAGGAAATCAAAGAACTGGTTGAGCTGGGTATTCAAGTCGGCGTCGTTATTGGCGGAGGCAACCTGTTTCGCGGAGCCGGTCTGGCTGAAGCAGGAATGAACCGTGTAGTCGGCGACCACATGGGCATGTTGGCAACAGTAATGAATGGTCTGGCAATGCGTGATGCCTTACACCGCGCCTATGTGAACGCCCGTCTGATGTCCGCTATTCCGCTGAATGGCGTTTGTGATAACTATAGCTGGGCTGAAGCTATCAGCTTACTGCGTCATGGTCGTGTTGTTATTTTCTCGGCAGGTACTGGCAACCCGTTCTTTACGACAGATTCCGCAGCTTGTCTGCGCGGCATTGAGATTGAAGCGGATGT
This sequence comes from Xenorhabdus sp. KJ12.1, assembly GCF_963876495.1. Lineage (NCBI taxonomy): Bacteria > Pseudomonadati > Pseudomonadota > Gammaproteobacteria > Enterobacterales > Morganellaceae > Xenorhabdus > Xenorhabdus sp. KJ12.1. The sequence goes on along the minus strand of NZ_CAWNQH010000094.1, from coordinate 29,616 downwards.
TGTGTTAAAAGCAACCAAAGTTGACGGGGTCTACTCCGCTGATCCTGCAAAAGATCCAGAAGCTGTTCTTTATAACAAACTCGATTATCAGGATGTATTGGAGCGTGAACTGAAAGTTATGGATCTTGCTGCCTTTACACTGGCCCGCGATCATAACCTGCCAATCCGTGTCTTCAATATGAACAAACCAGGTGCACTTCGTCGTGTTGTCATGGGTGAAAATGAAGGTACCTTGATTTCTCACGACTGATTTCTTCGTACACAGAGACATCGGTGAGATTTGACGGTATGATCAGCGTCCTGATGCGCCAAATTTAATGACACAGGGTCATAGTATGCCATGCTGGCATGTATGGTCTAGAAAATAACCAGTTCCCAAGGGTTTATAACGTGATTAATGAAATCAAGAAAGACGCACAAGACCGCATGGAAAAAAGCGTCGAAGCACTGAAAAACCAAATCAGCAAGGTACGTACTGGCCGTGCTTCTCCTAGCCTGCTAGATGGCATCAGCATCGAATATTATGGCGCAGCGACTCCATTGCGTCAGATTGCGAACGTTGTTGCTGAAGATGCACGTACTTTAGCGATCACAGTATTTGATCGTTCTATGACTCCGGCTGTTGAAAAAGCGATTATGGCTTCTGATTTGGGTCTGAATCCATCTTCTGCCGGAACCATTATTCGTGTTCCTCTGCCTCCACTGACTGAAGAACGTCGTAAAGATTTGATCAAAGTGGTTCGTGGTGATGCAGAGCAGGGACGTGTATCTATCCGTAATATCCGCCGCGATGCTAACGATAAAGTTAAAGCACTGCTGAAAGATAAAGAAATCAGCGAAGATGAAGAACGTCGTTCACAGGACGATATTCAGAAACTGACTGATACCTTCATTAAAAAGATTGATGAAGCACTGGCGAACAAAGAAACAGAGTTGATGGAATTCTAATTGCCATTTCTCTGCTATGCCTGGTTGATTTCGGGTTGTTTCTCAGTCAATAAAGAGGCAGCTTGAAAGACAACGGGCATAACTTAACGCCGCAGCCCTGCGGCGTTATTCTTATCATTTAATATTATCAATATTACATTTCGTATCACATTTCTTTCTCAGGCAATGGACATAGCGATCAGGACAGATCAAACTATTGCGATATTATGTCAGTAGAATACTCAGAGTATTAATATGAAACGCTTAACTATCCTCGGCTCAACGGGGTCCATCGGGACAAGTACACTCTCAGTTGTCAGAAAGAACCCAGATAAATTCCGTGTTGTGGCACTTGTTGCCGGGAAAAATAGTGGAGTCATGGCACAACAGTGTCTGGAATTTCAGCCTCAGTATGCCGCAATGTCCGATGAACATGCCGCAACAGAATTGCGGCGGTTATTGCAGGAACAGGGTTGCCAGACTGAAGTTCTGTCTGGAAAAGAGGCTATCTGTGATTTAGCCGCGCTGGAAGATGTCGATCAGGTTATGTCTGCTATTGTCGGTATTGCGGGGTTACTGCCAACACTGGCGGCTATCCGTAAAGGTAAGCAGGTTCTGCTGGCTAACAAAGAATCGCTTATTACCAGCGGGCGTTTATTTATGGAGGCGGTTAATCAATATAAAGCACAGTTGTTGCCGATTGATAGCGAACATAATGCCATTTTTCAGAGTTTACCTGAGTCAGTCCAACACAATCTTGGTAATGCAACATTAAAAGATCATGGTATTTCCAGTATTATTCTGACCGGTTCTGGCGGCCCATTCCGTAAAACGCCGCTGGAAAAATTCTCTTCTGTCACCCCCGATGAAGCTTGTGCTCACCCAATCTGGTCAATGGGTCGTAAAATTTCCGTTGATTCTGCAACAATGATGAATAAAGGGCTGGAATATATTGAAGCCCGCCATCTGTTCAACGCTTCTGCTGATGAAATGGAAGTTCTGTTGCATCCACAATCCGTTATCCACTCAATGGTGCGTTATCAGGATGGCAGTATCATTGCACAGTTGGGCACACAGGATATGTGTACGCCAATTGCTTATAGCATGGCTTATCCCAATCGCATTGAGTCTGGCGCTAAACCGCTGGATTTTACTGAACTCAGCACACTGACTTTCGAAGCTCTGGATTATCGTCGTTATCCCTGCCTTAAACTGGCGATTGACGCCTGTCATGAAGGTCAGGCCGCAACAACTGCATTGAATGCCGCTAATGAAGAAACAGTGAGTGCCTTTTTGCAGAATCAGATTCGTTTCACTGATATTGCGGTGATGAATCGACAGGTTGTAGAGAAATTAAATTTGCCTGAACCTCAAAGCATTGAAGAGGTCTTAGAAATCGACCATATAGCAAGAACTCTGGCGAAAGAGGCAATTGGCGCCTTTGCTAACTAGCGAATTTTGTTAATAAGTATATGTTTGTTTGCATTTTGGCAAATGATATAGTTCGCAGGTAAATCGTAGTTGCTATAATAGCCAGTTCAATATTTAGCTTATTTTGGTATCTGTTTTTAAAGCATGTATCAGAGATAAAGGTTTTCGACCGGGTCTATGCCAGAAACAGCCGTGATAATTGTTGGCACGGCTTTTTCATGTGTGGAAATTCTTGAGCTATAAAGTGTCAGCTTAATTATTTAAGGATTAGTTTGAGTGATATCTCCTAGTGATTGTGACTCATCGCTGTCATTACCCAGACATGTTGCCATCATTATGGATGGTAATGGGCGTTGGGCAAAAAAGCGTGGGAAGTTAAGAGTTTTTGGTCATCGTGCAGGGATTAAGGCTGTACGAAGTGCTGTGAGCTTTTCGGTTAAAAATAATATCGAATCACTGACATTATATGCTTTCAGTAGCGAAAACTGGAATCGTCCACAACAAGAAGTCAGTTCATTAATGGAACTGTTTGTTTTTGCTCTCGATAATGAAGTGAAGAGCTTACATAAGCACAATGTGAAATTGTCTGTTATTGGTGATATTAGTCGGTTCAGCTCACGGTTGCAGGAGCGTATCCGCCGTTCAGTTGAGTTGACGGCGGGCAATACCGGATTGCAGCTTAATATTGCTGCCAATTATGGCGGTCGTTGGGATTTAATTCAGAGTGTCAGGCAGGTTGCTGAAAAAGTCAGGGCAAATCAGCTTGAACCTGAAGACATTACCGAGTCAACAGTAAGCAGTTTTATGAGCCTGAGTCAGCAGTCTGATGTTGATTTAGTGATCAGAACCGGGGGCGAGCATCGTATCAGTAATTTCCTGTTATGGCAGATAGCTTATGCAGAATTATATTTTACCGATATACTTTGGCCTGATTTTGATGAAACAGCCTTTGAAGGTGCTATTCATGCCTTTATTAAACGAGAACGCCGTTTTGGCGGAACGCCAGACGATGCCGAAGTGGGATCATAGGAGGAGAACTTGCTGAAGTACCGTCTTTTAACTACGTTAATATTAATTCCCCTTGTTGTTGCAGCTCTGTTTTTACTTCCTCCTTCAGGGTTCGGGCTGGTTGTCATTGCAGTTTCAGCACTCGCTGCATGGGAATGGGGGCAATTTGCCGGATTATTCACACAGTCAAAACGCATAGCACTGGCAGTATTGTGTGCCGCTGGGCTGCTTGCTTTACAACATTCTTTGGCAGACTTTACTCACCTGACTGAGAAACCTCAAATTCTGTATCTTTTATGGGCAGGAATGCTCTGGTGGGTTGTCGCTGTCATATTAGTTGTTGCTTATCCAGCTTCAGCTTCTATTTGGAAATCTTCCGTTATATTGCGCCTGCTATTCGGTTTTCTGACTATTGTGCCATTCTATTGTGGAATGATGGTTCTCCGCACTCAGGGGTATGAAAATAATACCTATAATGGTGCGTGGTGGCTGCTGTATGTGATGCTGCTGGTTTGGGCCGCTGATTCAGGGGCTTATATCTTTGGGCGCACATTAGGTAAACACAAAATGGCACCTAAAGTATCCCCGGGTAAAACTCTTGAAGGGCTGGCCGGAGGGCTGCTGACTGCGGCACTTATTTCCTGGTTATTCAGTAAATTTGCTCCAGTCCCAGTGATGCCTGAAAACTTGTTGCTGATTTCTGCTGTTGTCGTTATTGCCTCTGTTTTTGGTGATCTGACCGAAAGTATGTTTAAACGGGAATCGGGTATTAAAGATAGCAGTCAGTTGATCCCGGGGCATGGCGGAGTGATGGACCGGGTGGACAGTTTAACGGCGGCAGTACCTGTTTTTGCCGGCCTGGTAATGTTAGTTTCTTCTGGATTTGGTCTCTGAAGGTACATTAATGGATATTCTCTGGAATCTGGCTGCATTTATTGTTGCATTGGGAGTGCTTGTTACAGTGCATGAATTTGGTCACTTTTGGGTGGCCAGACGGTGTGGTATTTACGTTGAGCGTTTTTCTATCGGGTTTGGTAAAGCGCTTTGGCGTCGTACAGATAAACAGGGAACTGAATTCGTTATTGCCCTTATTCCTTTAGGCGGCTATGTCAAAATGCTCGATGAAAGAGTTGAGACTGTCGCTCCTGAGCGCCGCCATATGGCGTTCAATAACAAAACTATCGGGCAGAGGGCGGCAGTTGTCAGTGCCGGGCCAATCGCAAACTTTATTCTGGCTATTGTTGCTTACTGGCTGGTTTTTGTGATCGGCGTACCTTCGGTTCGTTCAGTTATCTTGGATGTTAAGCCTGACTCGATTGCGGCCCAGGCAAATATTTTGCCCGGAATGGAACTAAAAGCCGTTGATGGCATCGAAACTCCTGACTGGAATTCAGTAAGACTCGCTTTGATAAGTAAAGTCGGAGAATCTTCTGTGTCGCTGGATGTGGCCCCGGAGGATTCTTCGGAATCCATTCAAAAGACTCTGGATTTACGGCACTGGGCTTTTGATCCGTCCCGGCAGGACATCCTGCTGTCTTTAGGCATTATGCCTGTTATTCCGTACCCTAGTTCTCAGATAGAGAAAATTTATCCCGGCTCAGCGGCGGAAAAAGCGGGTTTACAAAGCGGGGACAGGATCGTTAAAGTCGATGGCCAGAACGTAGATATTTGGCACTCTTTTGCATCTTACGTCAGGAAGAATCCGAATACTCCCCTGAAACTTGATGTTGCAAGAGCTGGCAGTATGATGACTCTGTCATTGATACCTGAGGCTAAGAAACTTTCCGATGGGCGCGAAGAAGGTTTTGCCGGAGTTGAATTGAAAATTATTCCATTGGCTGATGAATACAGAACAGTTCAGCAGTATGGGCCTTTCTATTCCGTTTATGAAGCTGGAGAGAAAACCTGGCAATTGATCAAGCTGACCGTGAATATGATTGGCAAATTGATTGTCGGGGATGTGAAACTTGATAATTTGAGTGGCCCTATTTCCATAGCCAAGGGTGCTGGTGTGTCAGCGGATTCTGGCTTGGTGTATTATTTGATGTTTTTGGCGTTAATCAGCGTCAATCTTGGGATCATAAACTTGTTCCCGTTACCTGTACTAGATGGTGGACACTTGCTTTTCCTTGCTATCGAGAAGATCAAGGGAGGGCCAGTTTCCGAGCGTGTACAAGACTTCAGTTATCGCATTGGTGCTATATTGCTGGTGTTATTAATGGGGCTTGCACTTTTCAATGATTTCTCCCGCTTTTAGGTGGGGGACCAGTTAGGAAAACGCATAACAACGATGGCGATGAAAAAGTTGCTCATAGCGTCGCTGCTGTTCGGCAGCGCCACTGCATACGGTTCAGACGGATTCGTAGTTCAGGACATTCATTTTGAGGGTCTTCAACGTGTCACCGTTGGTGCAGCATTATTGAATATGCCAGTTCGCGTAGGTGATACAGTCAGCGATGAAGATATCAGTCGTATGATTCATGCCCTGTTCGCGACTGGAAACTTTGAAGATGTTCGTGTCTTGCGTGATGGTAATTCACTGGTTGTTCAGGTAAAAGAACGGCCAACCATCGCCAGTATTACTTTCTCCGGTAACAAGGCCGTGAAAGATGACATGCTCAAGAGTAATCTTGAAGCATCGCGCGTTCGTGTTGGTGAAGCCCTTGACCGCACCATGCTGTCGAATATCGAAAAAGGGCTGGAAGATTTTTACTATAGCGTCGGTAAATACAACGCTACAGTGAAGGCTGTTGTTACACCACTTCCCCGTAATCGGGTTGACTTGAAACTTGTTTTTTCTGAGGGTGTCTCCGCCAAAATTCAGCAAATTAACATTGTTGGCAATAAAGATTTCTCAACGAGTGAGTTACTCGATAGTTTCCAACTCAGAGATGATGTTCCGTGGTGGAATCTGACGGCTGATCAGAAATATCAGAAGCAGAAATTAGAAGGTGACCTTGAGAAATTGCGTAGTTTCTACCTTGATAGAGGCTATGCGCGGTTTAATATTGATTCGACTCAGGTGAATCTGACGCCTGATAAAAAAGGGATTTATATTACTATCAACGTCACTGAAGGGGATCAATATAAAATCTCAGGTGTTGATGTTAGTGGTAATCTGGCAGGGTATCAGGCTCAAATAACAAAACTGACTACTATTAAGCCGGGTTCACTGTATAACGGAACAGAAGTTACCCACATAGAAACAGCAATCAAACAGCTTCTTGGCCGTTATGGTTACGCTTATCCTCGGGTCATGACACAACCTGAAATCAATGATGCCGACAAGACGGTGAAGTTGCATATCAATGTGGATGCCGGTAACCGCTTTTATGTACGTAATATTCGTTTTTCTGGTAATACCACCAGTAAAGATTCGGTATTGCGTCGCGAAATGCGCCAGATGGAAGGGGCGTGGCTGGGTAGTGACTTAGTTGAGTATGGCAAAGAGCGTCTCAATCGTCTGGGTTATTTTGAAACTGTTGATGTTGCCACCGAACGTGTGCCGGGTAGCCCGGATCAGGTTGACGTCATTTATAAAGTTAAAGAACGTAACACAGGCAGCATGAACTTTTCTGTTGGCTACGGTACTGAAAGCGGCATGAGTTTTCAGGTCGGCGTTCAGCAGGATAACTGGCTGGGTACAGGTAATGCGGTTGGGATCAGCGCCAGTAAGAATGATTATTCAACATCGGCTGACTTGTCGTTTACTAACCCTTACTTCACTGTTGACGGGGTAAGTTTAGGCGGGCGGATATTCTATAGTGATTTCCGTGCGGATGATGCCTCGCTTTCTAATTATACCAATAAATCATACGGTACAGATGGCTCTCTTGGCGTTCCTCTGAATGAAAATAACTCATTATATTTCCGATTAGGTTATGTTCATAACTCGTTGTCTAATATACGTCCTCAGTTAGCGATGTGGCGCTATATGGAGAAAATGCATAAAAAGCCGGATTTCACGGATAAAATCAGGTTTGATGCCAATGACGTAACAATGACAGTGGGCTGGAGCTATAACAACCTTGACCGTGCTTTCTTCCCAACATCAGGTGTTAAAGCCGGTTTGGATACAAAAGTCACGGTGCCTGGCTCTGATAACCAGTTCTATAAAGTTACGCTGAACTCTTCCGGCTACTATCCTATTGATGAAGATCGTACATGGGTCATGATGGGACGTACCCGATTGGGTTATGGTGGTGGCATTGGGGGCAAGGAGCTGCCATTTTATGAGAACTTTTATGCCGGTGGCTCCAATAGCGTCCGTGGTTTCCGTCCTAACAACATTGGGCCAAAAGCGGTTTACCTTGAAAAAGGCCCGGGAGGCCAGCCTAAGGTTAACTCAAGAGGTTCATTCCAGGATGCAGTGGGTGGTAATGCGATAGCAGTTGCCAACTTCGAGCTGATTACGCCAACACCGTTCCTGGATGCAAAATATGCTAATTCTGTACGAACATCTCTGTTTGTAGATGCGGGAACAGTATGGGATACCAGCTGGAGCAACAGTTACGATGGGGTAAATTACCCTGATTTACCTGATTACGGTAAACCCAATAGAATACGTGTTTCTACTGGTATCGCACTGCAATGGTTATCACCATTGGGGCCTCTATCTTTCTCTTATGCGAAGCCAGTCAAAGATTACAAAGGGGATAGAACAGAGCAATTCCAGTTCAACATCGGTGGAACCTGGTAAAAAACCAATCGTTATTGGTAGGAAATCGCCTTATTATTAGATAAGGCGATTATAAATATCCCAACGTGTAAAATGGCGTAGGTCAAAGGAGTTTATAGTGAAGAAAGTACTGTGTGCAGTAAGCCTTGGTATTGCATTAGCGTTTTCTGCCGGTGTTCAGGCAGCGGACAAAATCGCTGTTGTGAATATGGCTGAAATTTTCCAACAATTGCCAGCTCATGAAGCTGTTGCAAAACAATTGGAAAATGAATTCAAAGGCCGCGTTTCCGATTTACAACGTATGGAATCTGATTTGCAGTCTAACATCCAGAAATTGCAGCGTGATGGCTCAACAATGAAAGCGAGCGACCGCGAAAAACTGGAAAAAGACGTAATGGCTAAACGTGATGAGTTTGCGAAGAAAGCACAGTCTCTTGACAACGATAGCCGTCGCCGTCAGATGGAAGAGCGCAATAAGCTCGTCAACCGCATTCAGGATGCAGTTAAGGTTGTTGCCGGTAAAGAAGGTTATGACCTTGTTCTTGATGCAAGTACCGTAGTATATGCTGCATCCGGTAAAGATATTACTTCAGACGTCATGAAGCAGGTTAAATAATTAAATGGTTTCAATTCGATTGGCTGATCTTGCTCAGCAGTTGAATGCGCAATTACATGGTGATGGCGATATCGTCATCACTGGTATTGCTCCTATGTATTCAGCAAACAGCGAACAAATTACATTTTTATCAGATAGCCGTTATACCGATAAACTTGCAGAGTGTCAGGCTGCGGCAATTGTGTTGAGCGAAGCCGATCTTCCTCATTGTAAAGTTGCTGCACTGGTGGTTGATAACCCGTATCTGGCTTATGCGCGTATGGCGCAAATTATGGATATAACGCCACAACCAGCGCAGGATATCCACTCGTCAGCAGTGATTTCTCCAGAAGCGACATTGGGACGAAATGTTGCAATCGGAGCAAATGCTGTCATCGAATCTGGTGTTGTACTTGGTGATAATGTCATCATTGGTGCTGGCTGTTTTGTTGGTAAAAATACCCGTATTGGTACAGGAACCCGTCTTTGGGCCAATGTTTCGGTATACCATAACGTTGAAATGGGTGAACAGTGCCTTATTCAGTCAGGTGCTGTAATAGGCTCTGATGGTTTTGGTTATGCGAATGATCGCGGTAACTGGATTAAAATCCCGCAGTTAGGCACGGTCATTATTGGTGATCGCGTTGAAATAGGCGCATGTACGACTATCGATCGTGGTGCTCTGGATAACACTATCATCGGTAATGGTGTTATCATTGATAACCAGTGCCAGATTGCTCACAACGTTATCATTGGTGATAACACGGCAATAGCGGGTGGCGTCATTATGGCAGGCAGCCTGAAAGTCGGTCGTTATTGTATGATTGGTGGGGCCAGTGTTATCAACGGACATATGGAAATCTGTGATAAAGTAACTGTGACTGGCATGAGCATGGTAATGCGCCCAATCACTGAACCTGGTGTATACTCATCGGGTATCCCGCTGCAACAGAACAAAGTCTGGCGTAAGACGGCTGCTTTGGTAATGAATATCAACGAAATGAATAAGCGGTTGAAATCTGTTGAACGCAAGCTTGAAGGTGACAACAAGTAATCATACAAACATTTTGTTGGTTAAGTTTTTATTTTTACGGCCTGTCTGATAACTCCACCGGAGTTAACGCAGGCCGTGTCATTAGTGCTTTTTTTATACTGCATTAGTTTTATTCACAATGGATTTCAAGATGCGTAGCCAACTAAAGAAGCAACTTGAAAGACGAAGTGTATTGTATAGTGCATATTTTTTAATACTACGATTGGATATAGACAGGAAGAGTATTTAGATGAGTGATAATCATACTCTGCAAATTGAAGAAATTTTGAAATTACTGCCACATCGCTACCCATTTTTACTGGTAGACCGAGTTCTGGATTTCGAAAAAGGCAAGTTTCTGCGAGCAGTTAAAAATGTAACGGTTAATGAACCATTCTTTCAGGGACATTTCCCGGGTAAACCTATTTTCCCCGGCGTTCTGATCCTTGAAGCAATGGCTCAGGCGACAGGAATTCTGGCATTCAAAACTGTTGGTACGCTGGAGCCAGGAGAATTGTATTACTTTGCAGCGATTGATGGCGCACGTTTTAAGCGTCCGGTTCTGCCAGGTGATCAAATGATTATGGAAGTAGAGTTTATTAAAGAACGCCGTGGTGTTGCGCGTTTCAGAGGTGTAGCGAAAGTCGATGGAGAAGTGGCTTGCGAAGCTGAAATGATGTGTGCCCGCCGCCGTGAGGCTTAATGCATGATTGATCAGACCGCTGTTATTCATCCTTCTTCAATTATTGAAGAAGGAGCTGTTATTGGTGCCAATGTTCGTATTGGCCCATTTTGTTATATCGGTTCGCAAGTAGAAATTGGTGAAGGGACTGAATTGAAATCCCACGTTGTGATCAACGGGATAACCAAAATTGGCCGAGATAACCAAATTTATCAATTTGCTTCAATTGGTGAGGTCAATCAGGATCTCAAATATCAGGGTGAACCGACTCGTGTTGAGATCGGGGATCGTAACCGTATTCGCGAAAGTGTATCCATTCACCGTGGTACTGTTCAGGGTGGTGGATTAACTCAAGTCGGCAGTGATAACTTGCTGATGATTAATGCTCACATTGCCCATGACTGTATTGTGGGTGATCGCTGCATCATTGCCAATAATGGTACTTTGGGCGGGCATGTCATTCTTGGTGATTACGTGATCATCGGTGGTATGACTGCTGTTCATCAGTTCTGCCAGATTGGCTCCCATGTTATGGTCGGCGGTTGTTCCGGTGTTGCTCAGGATATACCTCCCTATGTTATTGCGCAGGGGAATCACGCCACGCCTTTCGGTCTGAATATTGAAGGCCTGAAACGTCGTGGGTTTGATAAAGAGTCGCTGCACGCTATTCGTAATGCTTATAAAGCACTTTATCGCAGTGGAAAAACGTTGGAAGAAGCCAGAAACGAGATCGAAACTCAGGCCGAAAACAACCCACACGTAAAATTATTCAGTGATTTTCTGGCGAATTCAGCAAAATCCAGTCGCGGCATTATTCGCTAAGTATACCCTATGGATTTCGAGTTGCATTGAGGCGGCAAGGGAGTTCATCCCCAGGAGCATAGATAACTATGTGACCGGGGTGAGCGAGTGCAGCCAACAAAGAGGCAATTTGAAAGACGACGGGTATAGATAAAGGGTGTTCCTTTGACTACCATTTCTTCTGTTAACCATCAGCGTCCACTGACAATTGGCTTAGTCGCCGGAGAAACTTCCGGTGATATCCTGGGGGCGGGGCTGATCCGTGCATTGAAAGCTAAAATTCCTGACGCCCGCTTTGTGGGGGTCGCAGGTCCTCTTATGCAGGCCGAAGGTTGTGAAGCCTGGTATGAGATGGAAGAACTGGCGGTCATGGGGATCGTTGAAGTTCTGGGGCGTTTGCCGCGTTTACTGAAAATCCGCAAAGATTTAACGGCTCGTTTTACGGAGTTGAAGCCGGATGTTTTTGTTGGTATTGATGCACCAGATTTCAACATCACTTTAGAAGGCCGTCTGAAACAGCAGGGGATCCGGACGATTCATTATGTCAGCCCATCGGTATGGGCATGGCGCCAGAAGCGGGTGTTTAAAATCGGCCGCGCAACAGATCTGGTACTGGCATTTCTACCCTTTGAAAAAGCGTTTTATGATCGGTTTAATGTGCCATGCCAGTTTATTGGGCATACAATGGCTGATGCCATGCCGTTGCAAACAGACAAAATAGCCGCCAGAAAAGGTTTAGATATTCCGGCAAATGCCCATTGTCTGGCTATCCTGCCGGGCAGCCGCCACGCTGAAGTAGAAATGCTCAGCGCCGACTTTTTGAGAACCGTGCAGTTACTCAGGAATGAAATCCCTGATCTGCATGTATTGGTTCCATTGGTAAATGCCAAACGGCGTGAGCAGTTCGAGCGTATCAAAAATGAAGTTGCACCGGATTTATCCATTCACATATTAGATGGTCAGGCTCGTGCAGCTATGATTGCCAGTGATGCAACCTTATTGGCATCCGGTACAGCAGCACTGGAATGTATGCTGGCTAAATGCCCGATGGTAGTGGGTTATAGAATGAAACCTTTTACATTCTGGCTGGCAAAACGTCTGGTAAAAACCCCTTATGTTTCCCTGCCTAATTTGCTGGCAGGTAAAGAATTAGTCAAAGAGTTACTACAGGATGAATGTGAGCCTCAGGCACTGTCGGCGGCATTGTTGCCGTTGTTACGTGGTGGTGTTGAGGTGGAAGCATTGAAAGAAACCTTCCTGCATTTGCATGAAAGTATTCGCTGTGATGCCGATGAACAGGCGGCACAAGCGGTACTGGAATTAGCGAGAAAATAATGAATTTTGTTTATCCGCAGGCGAATCTGATTGCCGGTGTTGATGAAGTCGGGCGTGGCCCGCTGGTGGGGGCCGTGGTGACTGCGGCAGTTATTCTTGATCCGGCCAGACCTATTACTGGCTTGATGGATTCGAAAAAACTGACAGAAAAACGTCGCGAGGTGCTTTATCTGGAGATCACAGAAAAAGCGTTGTGCTGGAGCCTTGGGCGCGCTGAACCGGAAGAGATTGACCGTATCAATATTCTCCATGCCACCATGCTTGCAATGCAGCGTGCTGTTGAAGGCTTAGCAATTCAGCCAGATTATGTCCTGATTGACGGAAACCGTTGCCCGGTATTATCAATGTCAGCACAGGCAGTCGTTAAGGGAGATAGTCTGGTTGCAGAGATCAGTGCCGCTTCCATTCTGGCTAAAGTGACGCGGGACAGAGAAATGGCCGAGCTGGATAAACAGTTCCCTGAATATGGTTTTGCAAAGCATAAAGGTTATCCTACCGCCCTGCATTTGGAAAAACTGTCTCTGCTGGGTGCGACGGAACACCATCGTAAAAGTTTTGCGCCAGTTAAACGCGCGCTGGCTATTGGATAAAAATCTGGAATAAGTATCTGGACAGACTATGACAGAACCACGTTTCGTACACTTACGTGTTCACAGCGATTATTCAATGATTGATGGCTTAGCCAAAACCGGCTCACTGATAAAAAAAGTCGCCGGATTGGGGATGCCTGCTTTTGCAATCACTGATTTTACCAATCTGTGTGGCCTTGTGAAATTTTATGGCAGTGCCCATAGTTCAGGAGTCAAACCCATCATTGGGGCCGATTTCTATATGGAAAGTGAACAGTTAGGTGATGAGTATGCCCATCTGACCGTTCTGGCCCGTAATAATGAAGGTTATCAAAACCTGACTTTACTGATTTCTGAAGCTTATCAGAAAGGCTATGGTGCGGTCGGCCCGACTATCAGACAAGAATGGCTGGCTAAACACAAGGCGGGGTTGATATTGCTGTCAGGCGGACGCATGGGGGATGTCGGCAAGTTTTTGCTGCGTGGTAACCGCGTGTTAGTCGATCAGTGTCTGGATTTTTATCAGGAACATTTCCCGGATAGTTACTATCTGGAACTTATTCGCACCGGGCGTCAGGATGAAGAATCTTATCTGCACGCTGCGGTTGAACTGGCAGCAGAAAAAAACCTACCGGTTGTGGCGACCAATGATGTCTGCTTTCTGGAAAGCGGTGATTTTGACGCTCATGAAATTCGTGTTGCTATTCATGACGGCTATACACTTTCCGATCCTAAACGCCCGAAAAATTACAGCCCACAGCAATATTTGCGCAGTGAGCAGGAGATGTGTGAGCTTTTTTCAGACATCCCTGAGGCATTAGCAAATAGCGTAGAAATTGCAAAACGCTGTAATGTCACGATTCGGCTTGGCGAATATTTCCTGCCTAAATTCCCGACAGGGGATATGAGTACCGAAGACTATCTGGTCGAAAAATCAAAACAGGGCTTAGAAGAGCGTCTGGAGTTCCTCTATCCGGATCCGGCAGTCAGGGCCGAAAAGCGGCTGGAATATGATGAACGTCTGGATATTGAGTTAAAAGTTATCAATCAGATGGGTTTTCCCGGTTACTTCCTGATCGTGATGGAGTTTATCCAGTGGTCGAAGGATAACGGTGTGCCGGTAGGCCCGGGGCGTGGCTCCGGTGCGGGTTCTCTTGTCGCTTATGCGCTGAAAATCACAGATCTAGACCCATTGGAGTTTGACTTACTGTTCGAACGTTTCCTGAACCCTGAACGTGTCTCCATGCCTGACTTTGACGTCGATTTCTGCATGGAAAAACGTGATCAGGTGATTGACCATGTTGCGGATATGTACGGACGTGATGCGGTATCGCAGATCATTACCTTTGGTACGATGGCCGCAAAAGCGGTAATTCGTGATGTTGGGCGCGTGCTCGGGCATCCCTATGGCTTTGTTGACCGGATATCTAAGCTGGTTCCTCCTGATCCGGGAATGACACTGGAAAAGGCGTTTGCCGCAGAGCCTCAGCTACCTGAAATTTACGATGCGGATGAAGAAGTTAAAGCGCTGATAGATATGGCGCGGAAACTGGAAGGCGTCACTCGTAACGCGGGTAAACATGCTGGTGGGGTGGTCATCGCTCCGACTAAGATCACTGATTTTGCTCCTATATATTGCGATCCGGAAGGGTTGAACCCGGTTACTCAGTTCGATAAAAACGATGTGGAGTATGCCGGGCTGGTGAAGTTCGACTTTCTTGGTCTGAGAACCCTGACCATCATCAACTGGGCACTTGAGATGGTCAATGCCCGCCGTGCCGGAAAAAATCTGGAACCGATAGATATTGCCGCCATTCCACTGGATGATCAGAAAAGTTTCGATATGCTGCAACGCTCCGAAACGACCGCTGTATTCCAGCTTGAATCCCGTGGCATGAAGGATTTGATCAAACGTCTGCGTCCTGACTGTTTTGAAGATATGATCGCACTGGTGGCCTTGTTCCGGCCGGGGCCTTTGCAATCGGGAATGGTGGATAACTTTATCGACCGTAAACACGGACGGGAAGAAATTTCGTATCCGGATGTTGAATGGCAGCATGAAACGCTGAAACCTGTACTGGAGCCAACTTACGGCATCATCCTGTATCAGGAACAGGTCATGCAGATTGCACAGGTTCTGGCAGGTTATACGCTTGGCGGGGCAGATATGCTCCGTCGTGCGATGGGTAAGAAAAAACCGGAGGAGATGGCTAAGCAGCGCTCAGTCTTTGAAGAAGGGGCTATAAGTCAGGGAGTTGATGGCGAACTTGCGATGAAAATCTTCGATTTGGTGGAGAAATTCGCAGGTTATGGTTTCAATAAATCTCACTCTGCTGCTTACGCGCTGGTTTCTTACCAGACATTATGGTTAAAAGCGCATTATCCGGCAGAATTTATGGCTGCGGTAATGACAGCGGATATGGATAATACAGAGAAAGTTGTTGGTCTGGTGGATGAGTGTTGGCGCATGGGGCTGAAAGTCCTGCCACCGGATATCAATAGCGGGTTATACCATTTCCACGTCAATGATGAAGGCGAAATTGTTTATGGTATTGGCGCAATCAAAGGCGTCGGTGAAGGGCCGATTGAAGCCATTATCGAAGCACGCCAGAAAGGCGGGCATTTTAAAGAACTGTTCGATCTGTGTGCCCGTGTTGATACTAAAAAGCTGAACCGTCGTGTGATGGAGAAGCTGATTATGTCAGGGTCATTCGACAGGCTGGGGCCACATCGTGCTGCTTTGATGTCTTCGCTGGAAGATGCCCTGAAAGCGGCGGATCAGCATGCTAAAGCAGAAGCCACTGGGCAGGCTGATATGTTCGGGGTACTGGCTGAGGAGCCTGAACAGGTTGAACGCTCATATGCCAGTACACCTAAATGGCCGGATCAAGTGGTATTGGATGGCGAGCGCGAGACGCTGGGATTATATCTGACAGGCCACCCGATCACCGGTTATTTAAAAGAAATTGAACGATATACGAATGGATTACGTCTAAAGGATGTGAATCCAACACCCCGTGGTCAGGTAACCACTGTGGTAGGTTTGGTACTGGCATCCAAAATTGTGACGACTAAACGAGGTAATCGGATTGGTATCTGCACATTGGATGATCGTTCAGGACGGCTGGAAATTATGTTGTTCTCCGATGCCCTGGAAAGATATCAACATTTGTTAGAGCAGGACAAAATTTTAATCGCAACCGGACAAGTCAGCTTTGATGACTTTAGCGGTGGGCTTAAAATGACAGCGCGAGAATTAATGGATATCAGTGAGGCGCGTGAAAAATTTGCACGCGGGCTTGCTATCTCGTTATCAGACAGGCAAATTGATGAGCAATTATTGAACCGTCTCTGTGGTGCACTGGAACCACATCGTTCAGGCACGATACCGGTTCATCTTTATTACCAGCGGGTAGATGCCCGTGCCCGTTTACGATTCGGGGCAACATGGCGGGTAACTCCAACGGATACCCTTTTGACAGATCTGCGAACTCTGCTGGGTAGCGAGCAGGTAGAATTAGAATTTGACTAAAATAGGAACGTTATGAGTCTGAATTTTCTGGATTTTGAACAGCCGATTGCTGAGTTGGAAGCGAAAATCGATTCGCTCACTGCGGTTAGCCGTCAAGATGAAAAGCTAGATATCAATCTGGATGAAGAAGTCCAGCGTCTGCGGGAAAAAAGTGTCGAACTGACTCGCAAAATATTCTCTGATTTGGGAGCGTGGCAGGTTTCTCAACTGGCACGTCATCCTCTCCGTCCCTATACGCTGGATTATATTCAGCGCATTTTCACTGACTTTGAAGAGCTGGCGGGTGATCGTGCCTATGCAGATGACAAGGCTATCGTCGGTGGTCTGGCACGTCTTGAAGGCCGTCCGGTCATGGTTATCGGGCATCAGAAAGGCCGTGAAACAAAAGAAAAAATCCGTCGTAACTTTGGTATGCCATCGCCGGAAGGTTATCGCAAGGCTTTGCGCCTGATGGAAATGGCTGAGCGCTTCAAACTGCCGATTATTACTTTTATTGATACCCCGGGAGCATACCCTGGAGTGGGGGCTGAGGAACGAGGTCAGTCGGAAGCCATTGCCCGCAACTTGCGTGAAATGTCCCGTCTGTCTGTGCCGGTTATCTGTACTGTTATCGGTGAAGGTGGTTCTGGTGGTGCTTTGGCACTGAGTGTCGGTGATAAAGTGAATATGTTGCAATACAGTACTTTTTCTACCATTTCTCCGGAAGGTTGTGCGTCTATCTTGTGGAAAAGTGCAGAAAAAGCGCCTTTGGCAGCAGAAGCGATGGGAAATACCGCTCCCCGCCTGAAAGAACTGAATCTGATCGATACCGTGATCCCTGAGCCGTTGGGTGGTGCGCATCGCAACTACGATATAGTGGCAGAATCACTGAAAACCCAATTGTTGTCAGATCTTGCTGAGCTGAGCGAACTGGATAGTGAAGAGTTGGTTAACCGCCGTTATGAGCGTCTGATGCAGTACGGTTATTGCTAATACCCCTCGTCTTTTGACCATTTTGTCGCAGGTGGAAGTATTGGAGAATAATAATTCTCCATTATTTCCACCTGTTTTATTGAGTATGGGAAAAAATCAGTAAAACTATATCTATTGCAGCACTTAAAAAAATAACAAACTGGGTTTTGCTATGGCCAAATATAAATATATTATTTATGCGTTTTCCTGTGTGTTTATCTGGAGTTTTATCCCTTCTATATCGCGCTTTGGTCAGAAAGAGATGGACCATTTTCAATTTTTATTCTGGTCAAATGTGCTGTCTGTGCTGGCGGTTTTTTTGGTTGCAGTGATGATGGGAAGAAACTGGAAGGATCTTATATTTGTTCCTTTTCCTGTCATGATTAAGGTTTTCATACTAGGTGCTCTGGACTGTTTTTTTTATCTGCTGCTGTATTATGGTTATTCCATCGAAAACGGTGTTGCTGTTTTAGTTATTCAATATAACTGGCCGTTGATGATAATCGGGTTATCGTTTTTCCTGTTTAAAGAAAAATTGTCTATTAAGCAGATGATAGGCATGGCAATTGGCTTCATCGCAGTTGTGATTACCTTTACTCAGGGGAATATTACTGAGATTTCTGTGCAGCATCCGCAAGCTCTGCTTCTGGTCTTTAGCGGAGCATTCTGTTTTGCTCTGTTGTCTGTTTTATCAAAACAATTTGCCATTGATCCTTATATCAGTACGTTTTGGGTATTTGTTAACTCAACTGTCGTTTCTCTTATCTTTTTATTGGCATTCAGCAAATTCAACTGGCCTGTGGGAGATTCACTGATGCCAACAGTGCTGAATGGCATCATATTAAATGGAATATCCTATATTATCTGGTTCAAGGCCATGAGCAGCCCTGATTCGCCTAAAATAGCTTCAATATTATTTTTAGCACCGATATTGTCGATGATGTGGCTGATTTTGTTCTTTGGTGATGAGTTTGTTCCGGCCTACGTAGTAGGATTAGTGCTTGTGATCATATCCGGGATACTTTGCATCAGTGCAAAAAATAAAGCTGATACACAAAACAAACTGCCGGACGATTTAATTGAGGACTGACTTTTCGGTCTGAAAAAAGAGTTTATCCACAATGAATAATATCTATGAGCCTCTGATGCTGAAATTAGCTTATCAGATAGGGGCACATAAAAAATTTTTAGTCGGGTTTAGCGGTGGATTAGATTCCACCGTTCTGTTGCATTTACTGGCTCGTCTGCGTCAACAAGCTTTGCAATCATGCAGTGATAAACAGAACGCATTCACATTAAGGGCAATTCATATTCATCATGGTTTAAATATAAAAGCAGATGAATGGGTTGCTCACTGTCGTCAGATTTGTGCAGATTGGCAGGTTGATTTTTGTGTTGAAAAAGTGTGTTTGGATAGCCGTAAAAAAGGTATTGAAGCCGCCGCTCGTGATGCCCGTTATCAGGCTTTTAAACATGAATTGCGGCAAGGGGAAATTCTGTTAACAGCACAACATCTTGACGATCAGGCTGAAACATTTTTGCTGGCATTAAAGCGGGGAAGTGGTCCGGCTGGGTTATCTTCCATGCCTGCTGCTATGCCTTTTGCTGAGACAACATTAATTCGCCCATTGCTGAATATTAGCCGGGCAGAATTAGAACTCTACGCGCAGGAACACAGGCTAAAATGGGTTGAAGATGATAGCAATCAGGATGATCGTTATGATCGCAATTTCCTGCGTTTGAATATCATGCCGTTACTCAATCGGCGTTGGCCACACTTTTCGCAGGCGGTTTCCCGTAGTGCAGATTTATGTGGTGAGCAGGAGCAATTGCTGGATGAGTTGCTTGAGGAATCGTTAAATGCACTGATAACCCCGGAAGGATCAATGTCTATTCTGCCACTGGAGACATTTTCTGAGGCGAAACGTAATGCACTATTGCGTCGATGGCTCAGCCGGTACGGAGTGAAAATGCCATCACGTGAACAGCTTCAGCGAATTTGGGCAGAAGTGGCTCTTTCCCGGCAGGATGCCGAGCCGAGTTTCAGATTGGGGCAGCTTGATATCCGTCGTTATCGTCAGCATTTATGGTTGGTTCCTCAGTACCAGTCGCTTTCTGGTATTGTTATTCAATGGAATACAAAGCAGGAACTGCAATTACCTGATGGGCTGGGAGTGCTTTTCATTTCTGAAGATAAGGAAACTGAAAGAGAGGCCGTTAATATCAGGTTACCGAGGAATGATGAACGGGTTACGATCCGCTTTGGCATTCAGGCAAATATCAGCATCGTAGGGCGGCAACATTCCCGCCATAGCAAAAAATTATGGCAGGAGTTTGGTATTGCTCCCTGGCTCAGGGAAAGGACACCGTTACTCTATTATGATGACAAACTTATTGCGGCTCTGAATGTTTTTGTGACAAAAGAAGGCCAGTGTCAGGCTGATGATCGGCAACTTTCCGTTTTGTGGCAGAAAACTGTGTCTGCTACTCCGTAATTCAATCGTTGTAGTTTGGTGAAGTAAGGCTTTAAGAGGTTACATTAGAAATAATGCAACCTTTTTATTTGGTAAATTCAATGCACTACATTGATTTTTGTTGGTAATATATAAAGTTGAAATAATTTAATGTTGAAAATATGTGAGAATGTACTAGATTTTAAAATATAAGTTAATTCTTAATCGGGAAAGTGGTCTTAAATTTAAAACAGGCAGTGTTGTCAGAGTGGTTGATAATTAAATAAAGATAATTATACATTAAAATTTTAACTGGGATTTAAAACGCCATGAATAATTGTGTTTATTCTTAATTTTAATGTCTTTTTTTTAAAAAAATATATCAAAATAAAATCCCTTTTATTTAAAAATTTGGTGAAGTTGGGAGATCGACAGTTATTGGGAACGGTAGAGGTCATGGTGTTTGGGATAATACCGAGTAATTTTTTTTATTGAATTTTTATCTCTGGATTATAAATAAAAGCTATGTTTTTATCATTTGATTGCATAGGGAAATTATCTTCGATGATTATTTTTTTGAAGATTAGGAGTTAATTATGAAAAAATATAAATGGTTAGTATTAATATTGACTGCGGTATGTTGTTCATTTTCTGCTAATGCTGGAAATGGAGAAAAGAAAGCTGAGTCTAATAATAAACCTGATATTAGCATCGTCAAATCAGTTTCTTTATTGACAAAATCAAATCAGGAGGAAAATGGAAGTGTGATTGGATGTGGTTCGGGTTATGTGGTTGGGTTCTTTGTCGCTCCATTTGATAAGAATACTTGGGCAGTTTGGTTATCAGATTCAGGAAGGTGGGCCTCCAGTGCCAAGATTTATTGGGCATACGGCCGAGCAAAAAACGATAATGATGGTGGAAAAAGTATTTATGCAGCCCTTTTAGCTGCTCAGGCTAGTGGACAAAAGGTAAATATCCGTGATGATGGCTTCGGTGATGGAGACATACAACATATAAAATGTGAAAAAGTCCATCTTACGCCAAGCGTATACACAGGCTCAAAATTTGACTCTGTAGAAATTTGGTTCCCATAACAATGAAAAAATATACTTCTCAACGATAAAAGTCCTCACATAGAATGAGGACTTTTTGTTATGCGGTAATTCTTTGTTGTGTAGTAAACGTGTTAACTACGTCATTTACAATGAAGAATGCTCAACAACAATCGTGCCAATTTCTGGATTACTGAAACTGATAATGTGATCCAATCTTAACTCACGGGTTTCTTCACTTGATTCTATGAGAATATATTCGACTTTTTTTCTCAAAATCAATTTAGTCGCTTTTCCTTCAAAAATTTCACCACCACGCAGCTGAACGTGTAAATGAAGCTGGTGTTGGCAAGCTAGCTCAAGGCTTTCATAATCATCACAGTTAATGGGTTGATATTCAGTATCTATAGACATATTCGCTCACCACTATGTTAGTGGCGGTTATCGTGCCGCCCGCGATTGACCAAACTCAGATGCAAAAAAATGCTACCTACGACTATAGCACAGTAAGTTTTTCCTGATGACTGTGACTATATAAGTTTGTTGAGTTACATTGAAAAAGCCAGTAGGTTAAAGCCTAACCTTATCATTAGGCAACAAAATTACGTCATATTAGCGGGTTTTGCACTGTGTATTTTGAGATACGGTAAAGTAATGTCAAAGCTGTTCATGTCTTATGTGGAACTCATGTTAAAACGGGACTTTCTGCTGCACTTATTGGATGAAAATGATGAATAAGAATATATTGCTTGCTTTGGTTGCATCGGGTGTATTGACTGCGGTTGGATGTCAGACTAATCCTCCTGTACATCAGGTTGATTCGACATCCCCCAATAAATTTACAATCAACGAGAAAGTGTTTAAAGGCGTGATACCTTGTGCTGATTGCGCAGGTATTGAAACTACCTTACAACTTGCGAAAGATGGTTCGTATATTCTGGAACAAACTTATCTGAAATCGGGGCAAGAAGAGCCTTTTTTTGATACAGGCCATTGGATCGTCAACGGTAAAAAAATAAACCTGACCAGTGGAGAAGAAGGTAAAAAAGCGTATTACCAGATGAAGGGAGAAAATCTGGTTATGCTGGATATAAATGGTGAGCCAATCCAGTCCAAATTGAATTATGAACTGACAAAAGTCACTCCTCAAAAACTGTCTGGAGAATATATCTATTTTGCAGATAGTGCGACGTTTACGGAGTGCCGTACAGGGAAACGCTACGATGCATCGGAAAATATCGATCTGGAGAGGGGTTACAGCGCAACAGGTGTTGAAGGTGGCAAACCTGTTTATGTCGAAGTAGAGGGATATTACACGCTTCGCCCTTCAATGGAAGATGGATTATTTGATAATGCACTCATTCAGACAGGTAAAATCCATTTTGATAAGTCCTCTTCCTGCCAGACTAAAAAGTAAGCGGCGATAGAAAATATTCTGACATACAAAAAAACCTGCGCACTGAGTACGCAGGTTTTTTATTACTGACTTTGCCTGATCGCAAGATCAAGGCTTAATCATGATTGCTTGATGTTACTTTTCAGGTAGTCAACCACGTCTTCCAGTTTCAGCATCTGCTTATCACCGGTACGACGGTATTTGTATTCCACTTCGTCGTTATCGAGATTGCGATCACCAATAACGACAGTATGTGGGACGCCCATTAATTCCATATCGGCAAACATGACACCCGGACGTTCTTTGCGATCATCTAAAATGACATCAATACCACTAGAACGTAAGTCTGCATAAAGCTTTTCTGCTACTTCTTTGACACGATAAGATTTATGCATGTTCATTGGCAAAATGGCTACCTGGAATGGGGCAATGGCATCTGGCCAGATAATACCGCGATCATCGTGATTCTGTTCGATAGCCGCCGCGACAATTCGGGTGACACCAATTCCGTAACATCCCATAGTCACAACCTGATTATGACCATCTTCGTTCTGTACGGTAGCTTTCAGTGCATCTGAGTATTTGGTGCCGAGCTGGAAGATATGGCCGACTTCAATACCACGCTTGATCAATAACGTGCCCTGACCATCCGGACTGGCATCACCTTCAACCACATTACGGATATCTGCAATTTCTGGCAGAGGAAGATCACGTTCCCAGTTAATACCGAAATAGTGTTTATCATCAATGTTAGCGCCCGCACCAAAATCACTCATAACAGATACTGAGCGATCAATAATCACAGGCATAGGCAGATTAACAGGGCCTAAAGAACCAGGGCCGGCGTTGACGATAGCCCGGATTTCTTCTTCTGTTGCGAATTGCAGTGGACTTGCGACTAAGGCCAGTTTTTCTGCTTTGACTTCATTTAATTCATGATCACCACGAACCAACAAAGCAACCAGTTTGTGTTCGCTTTCTTCTGCAGCATGAACAATCAGAGTCTTGACCGTTTTTTCAATCGGCAGGTTGAACTGTTCTACCAGTTCCGCGATGGTTTTCGCCTTTGGTGTATCCACCACACGCATATCTTCTGTCGGAGCAGCGCGTTCTGCGGATGGCATAACGGCTTCAGCCAGTTCAATGTTAGCGGCGTAGTTAGATTCTGTGGAGAAAACGATATCATCTTCACCGCTGGCAGCCAGAACCTGAAATTCGTGAGATGCACTACCACCAATGGAGCCTGTGTCAGCCAGGACAGCGCGGAAATCCAGCCCAATGCGGGTAAAGATCTTACTGTAAGCATCGTACATCTTATCGTAAGTCTCTTGCAGGGATTCCTGAGTGGTATGGAAAGAGTAAGCATCTTTCATGATGAATTCGCGTGAGCGCATCACGCCAAAGCGTGGGCGAACTTCATCACGGAATTTAGTTTGGATCTGATACAGACTTAGTGGCAGCTGTTTATAAGAAGTCACTTCATTGCGAACCAGATCAGTGATGACTTCTTCATGGGTTGGCCCCAGAACAAAAGGACGGGCACCACGATCTTCAAAACGCAGTAATTCCGCACCATATTGTACCCAACGACCACTTTCCTGCCATAAATCTGCTGGCTGAACTACCGGCATGGAAACCTCAACCGCCCCGGCATTATTCATTTCGTCACGAACAATGTTTTCAACTTTTCTCAACACGCGGACACCGGTTGGCATCCAGTTGTACAAACCTGAAGCGAGTTTACGGATCATTCCTGCACGAAGCATCAGTTTATGACTGACTACTTCTGCATCAGCAGGCGTCTCTTTCAAAGTAGACAGCAAATATTGGCTAGTACGCATAGTAAGTTTCCATTGGACAGCAAATTGCTTCTAGGTGGCAATGAAGACAGAGCCACCGAACCCAAAAATAAAGTAAACCGTTAGTCTACCAGTGAGTTTGTGATGTCAAAAGGAGTTTTATCCCTTTCATCTTTCAAATTGTCTCTTTGTTGGCTGCACTCACTCACCCCAGTCGCATAGTTATCTATGCTCCTAGGGATTCGTTCCCTTGCCGCCGCGATACAATTCGAAATCTATTGGGGATAGCGGAGTTCGATAGAAACTACTTCTGTTATGGCACCATTAATTAACCAACGGACATTAAAATCCAGAATATGAGCAGCGTATATGCGGTTTTCCTGCTCTTTTTTGCGGTAGGCCGGACGCGGATCCTGAGCCAGAATCTGGCAGATAAAGCGTCGTAATTGCGGATAACTTACCTGATGGCATAAAAGTTGATGTTCTGCGTTTGAAGAAAAACAGACCTCCATATCTGTATTTGGTGCTTCCTGAGCAAATCCTGCTTTGGCATCAGGGCGTGATTCAGCAAAAGGCAGATAAGGTTTAATATCGAGTACGGGAGTTCCATCCACCAGATCCAGACTGCCAAGTTGCAGTAGCACGCGATTGTTCTGATAATCAATCCCTTTCAGTTCAACTAAAGACATCCCAATCGGATTAGGGCGGAAAGTTGAGCGGGTGGCAAATACACCCATTTTGGCATTGCCGCCTAAGCGGGGCGGGCGAACCAGCGGGTTCCAACCTCCATTCATCGTTTGGTGAAAAACGAAAACAATCCATAAATGGCTGAACTGTTCTAATCCCCGTACAGCATCCGCCTGATTATAAGGAGCGAGCAATTCGAGTTGCCCCGTGCCATCTTCCACCAAACCCGGCTGACGGGGAATGGCAAACTTCTCTTTATAAGGAGAATGAATGGTTCCTATTTGAGTAAAATGAAAATCTGCCATGAGCCTTTTTTAGTACCAAATTTATAATAAATAATTAATTCGTGGTTCTTATTGCTGTACCTTCGCAGATAGCTATCTGGTAACAGCCCTGGCCAGACATAATGGCACATTGGTGAAGCAAGACGGCGTTAGCATTCAGGCGGGAGGCTTTTGTCAGCATCTTCTGCCGTGCAGTTGCGATACTGGCCGGAGGATCCTGAAATGTATTACGACAGGATTCACCAGCAACAATACCAAGATCTTTAAATGGTGAGCCCAACAACTCATCTGGTTTTTTATAAAGCCGGACATAAGTTGCCTCTTTATTTCTGAGAGCTGGGTATTGTTCAGCTTCAGAGCCTTGTCTGTCAGTTTTATTAATCTGAGTTGGCGATGAAGTACACCCAACTATAAAAAGCACCATGAAACAGACAGGTAACATACGCATTGAGCTTTATCCTTATTGCGGTTGCATCAGTGAGTGTGGGATTAATTCTAATAAAAAGGGGCGGATATCTTTATCCGCCCCAGAATTTTAATCTTGATTGTCTAAATATGAAAGATTACCAGCCTTTTATTGCTCCGCCCTTGAAGACTTTCTGAGCTTCCTGCTCAACTTCAGGAGATTGGTAGGCTTTCACAAATTTTTGTACATTTTCAGCATCTTTATTATCTTCACGGCTTACGATGATATTCACGTAAGGTGAATCTTTATCTTCAACAAAAATCCCGTCCTGTTCTGGTGTCAGACCAATCTGCCCGGCGTAAGTATTATTGATAAGAGCCAGCGCGATTTTTTGATCGTCCAGAGAACGAGGTAGCTGTGGTGCTTCCAGTTGAACAATATCCAGTTGTTTAGGGTTACTGGTGATATCCAGAATCGTTGGCAGCAGACCAACACCCGCTTTCAGCGTGATAAGACCCTGTTTTTGTAATAACAACAGAGCACGGCCCTGGTTGGTCGGATCATTCGGGATAGCAATTTGAGAACCATTCTGAAGTTCATCCAATGATTTTATCTTTTTAGAGTATGCAGCCATTGGAAAGATGAAAGAGTTACCCACAATCGCCAGTTTATAGTGACGTTCTTTTATCTGCTGATCTAAATAAGGTTTGTGCTGGAAGACATTAACATCAATGTCTCCTTTGCTCAGTGATTCGTTTGGCAGTACATAATCATTGAATGTTGTCAGTTCAACATCAAGGCCATATTTCTCTTTCGCTACTTTTTTCGCGACTTCAGCAACTTGTAATTCAGGCCCTGCAATAACACCGACTTTAATATGGTTTGGATCTCTCGGTTCCTGACCACAGCCAGTAAGTGCTAGTGTGCCTAATAAAGCCCCGATGACGGCAATGGATTTCAATTTCACTGACATATTTTTACCCCTATTGAATACTGATTAAATAACCTGTCTTATTAAATTATCGTACTACTATAGTGAGGCTTTTGAATGTAAGCCCTAATAATAGGTGCCGATAATGGCACCTTTTGTTGAAATAATCTTATTTACGATTTACAGCCTTAACTAAATAGTCGCCGCCTAACTGAATCAGGAAAACCAGAACAACTAATAATGCGAGTACCGTATTCATCACCGTTGCATTGTAGCCAATATAGCCATATTGATAACCAATCTGACCGAGACCACCCGCACCGACAGCGCCACCCATCGCTGAGTAACCAACCAACGTAATCAGAGTAATTGTGGCCGCGTTGATCAAACCGGGTAATGCTTCAGGTAACAAAATCTTTTTCACAATCTGAAGTGGAGTCGCGCCCATTGCACGTGCCGCTTCAATCAACCCTGATGGGATTTCTAATAAAGCATTTTCCACCATACGGGCAATAAAAGGTGCTGCACCAACCGTTAAAGGAACAATCGCCGCTTGTAATCCGATTGACGTTCCTACAATCAGCCGGGTGAATGGAATCATCCATACCAGTAAAATAATGAACGGAACAGAGCGGGTAATATTTACCAGCGCAGAAAGAATACGGTATAGAGTACCATTTTCTATGATTTGACCAGGACGAGTGACATACAAAAGCACTCCCGCTGGTAAACCAATCACGAAGCCAAAAAAGCCGGAAACAAAAGTCATCACGAGAGTTTCCCAGACTCCTTTAGCTAATAATAAAATCATTCCTTCAGACATAACCGAGAACCTCTACTTTCACATGATGCTCTTTTAAAAACGTAATTGTTGATTCAATGCTGCTGTTCTCACCATCCAATTCAGCCAGCATAACCCCGAACTTAACCCCACCGGCATAGTCCATCTGAGAACTCAGTATGCTGATATCGATATTAAAACGACGAACTGCCATGGAAATTAATGGAGCATCAACTGATTTACCTGTAAATTCCAGTTTCACTAATGGGCATTTATCCGATGCAGGTTCAGACTGCAACTTTTGCAGATAATCTTCAGGTATATCCAAATGTAACGTAGACTGAATAAACTCCTGAGCCACAGGCGTTTTCGGATGGGAAAATATCGCGCTGACCACATCCTGCTCAATCAACTGCCCACCACTGATAACGGCAACCTGATCACAAATGCGTTTAACAACATCCATCTCATGGGTAATCAGCAGGATGGTTAACCCTAAACGACGATTAATGTCTTTCAATAATTCCAGAATAGAACGGGTTGTTGCGGGATCTAATGCGCTGGTGGCTTCGTCACACAAAAGGACTTTGGGTGAATTTGCTAAGGCGCGGGCAATGGCGACACGCTGTTTCTGTCCACCAGATAAGTTAGCTGGATACGCATCATGTTTCTCAGAAAGACCAACCAGCTCCAGTAATTCACTGACTTTTTTCTTTATTTCTGCTTTTGGCGTGTTATTCAGTTCTAAAGGTAATGCCACATTGCCAAATACTGTTCTGGATGACAGTAGATTAAAATGCTGGAAAATCATGCCAATATGACGACGGGCACGAGTCAGTTCACGCTCAGAAAGAGAGGTTAAATCTTGCCCGTCAACCAGTACCTGACCAGAAGTAGGGCATTCAAGCATATTCACACAGCGGATTAATGTACTTTTCCCTGCACCAGAAGAGCCAATAACACCATAAATCTGCCCTTGGGGGACATGCAGGTTGATATCAGAAAGGGCATTTATAGAGCGCGTTCCTTGTTGAAATACTTTATTTACCTGGTTCAGTCTTATCATTTTTATGCTTTTTCTCTTATGAGATATAAAAGTGAATAACTTGAAAGCATTTGCAACAAGTCATGAATTGATGTGGATGTTAAGGCGTCTAGACGTCTAAGTCAACTAGGAATAAATTAAATGCTGCATTCTCATTCACTGACAAATCATGCGATACTGTCGACTTTGTACATTCTTGGAGCAATCAGGTGACTCAAGGTATTCCCGCTGTATTTTTAGATCGTGACGGCACAATTAACATCGATCATGGGTATGTTCATGAAATAGATAATTTTCAATTCATTGATGGCACGATTGAAGCCATGCTTGAGTTGAAAAAAATGGGTTATGCACTGGTATTAGTAACAAACCAGTCTGGGATTGCCAGGAAAATGTTTACGGAAGATCAATTCTTGCAGTTAACAGAATGGATGGATTGGTCATTGGCAGACCGGGGTGTTGATCTTGATGGTATCTATTATTGTCCGCATCATCCAGAAGCAAGCGACGAACACTATAAAAAGACGTGTGATTGTCGTAAGCCACAACCGGGTATGTTATTTGATGCACAGAAAACACTGCACATTAATATGGCGGCTTCTTATATGGTAGGAGACAAAATAGAAGATATGTTGGCAGCGAATGCCGCCGGTGTTGGTACTAAGGTCCTTGTGCGCACAGGAAAACCAGTAACAATAGAAGCAGAACAGTCTGCTGATTTGGTTATTAATAGCCTTTCCGACCTACCAAATGTGATAAAAAATAGGCAAAAATAGCCTTTTGGATTAAATTGTAAGCGCTTGAAAAAGAAATTGTAAAAAACGCTTGCGTAAATTCTAAGGCTCCCTATAATGCGCATCCGTTGTCACGACAAACACACAAACAAGTCGAGATGACAAGAGTTGAAAGCCGCGAAAATAAAGGCTTGACACTCTGAGAGGAAAGCGTAAGATACGCAGCCTCGCAACACGGAAGACGCTTCCGGTTGCCACCGCTCTTTAACAAATTAATCAGACAATCTGTGTGGGCACTCGCAAGACACTATCGACATGCCGAAAGGCAAAAAAAGATTCAAGTCTTGAAGAGTGACTGAAACAGTTAATTCATTACGAACTAACAGTAACGATTCTTTGAGCATCAAACTTTTAATTGAAGAGTTTGATCATGGCTCAGATTGAACGCTGGCGGCAGGCCTAACACATGCAAGTCGAGCGGTAACAGGAAGCAGCTTGCTGCTTTG
>NZ_CAWNQH010000093.1:0-11932 GCF_963876495.1 Xenorhabdus sp. KJ12.1 | reverse complement strand
CAAAGCAGCAAGCTGCTTCCTGTTACCGCTCGACTTGCATGTGTTAGGCCTGCCGCCAGCGTTCAATCTGAGCCATGATCAAACTCTTCAATTAAAAGTTTGATGCTCAAAGAATCGTTACTGTTAGTTCGTAATGAATTAACTGTTTCAGTCACTCTTCAAGACTTTAATCTTTTTTTGCCTTTCGGCTGTCGATAGTGTCTTGCGAGTGCCCACACAGATTGTCTGATTAATTTGTTAAAGAGCGGTGGCAACCGGAAGCGTCTTCCGCGTTGCGAGGCTGCGTATCTTACGCTTTTTGCCTCCGGAGTCAAGCGTTTATTTTCGCTTTCCTTCCGCTGTCCTTCGCGGCGTGTTGCAGCTCAGCGTCGGTCAGTGGTGGCGCATTATAGGGAGTTTTTCGGCCCTGACAATAGTTTTTTTGCATTTTCTTTTCGTTCGTTTCTTTTTTCCTCAAAACGCCGTAATAACCAACAAAAAGATGACTTTTAGGTCTCTTTTTGAGGCTCTAGCTGCAAAAATGTCTGAGAAAAATGATCCACTTGGGCCCAGTCGGTGTATTCAATCTCTTTTGTTGTATCTGTTTCCCCTCCGGTCATACGCATAATGAGCTGAATCATTATGCGATCGAACCAACGGTAGCGAGGATAAAGTAGTGCTCCGGCAAAAACATCGCACAAATCTGGCTGCCAAGGGCTTTTTACCAAAAACTTACGAACATACGCATTCGTCTCGGGCGTTCTTTTTTCTGGTTTTCTTGCTGTTAAATTGACACTGAAGAAAGCTGTCGGTAGTTGATTCAATTGCTTTTGATGACGAACAACAAACTTATGTAATACCGAATTAAAGTTCCCGTAGCGTATTGAAGCCCCGATCATCACCTTATTATAAGGAAGCAAATTCATATGATTGACTGTCGCAAGATCTCTCAAGTCACAATTGATACCTGTCCGGCGAATATTTTCTGCAATACGCATGATTATTTTCTTAGTCTGTCCATCCTGTGTGGAATAGAGCAATAGGTAATTCATAAATACGCCCTTTTATCTTCTTAGATTAATCGCGCCAGAAAGTTGGCGTAAATAAGACTAATAAAGTGAAAACTTCCAAACGCCCGAACAACATTGTCACCACTAAAACCCATTTCGCTGTCGGGTTCATTGTAGTGAAGTTATCAGCTACCGTACCCAATCCCGGCCCAAGATTATTCAGTGTTGCGGCAATAGCAGAGAACGCAGAAAACTCATCAACGCCTGTAGCGATCAGTAACAACATGCTAATAATGAAAACCAATGCATAAGCGGAGAAAAACCCCCAAACTGCTTCAATAATTTTTTCCGGTAATGCCCTACGCCCCAGTTTAATTGTGTATACCGCATTAGGATGAACTAACCGCTTCAATTCGCGGGAGCCTTGCAGAAACAACAACAAGATGCGGATGACTTTCAAACCACCACCAGTCGATCCGGCACATCCGCCGACAAATGCAGAGCACAGTAGCAGAAATGGCAGAAACAGTGGCCACTTAGCAAAACTGTCCGTCGTAAACCCTGCTGTAGTTGCCATCGATACAACCTGAAAGAAGGCATGATTCAGTGCATTTAATTTTGATTCATAAACGGAATGCTGCCACAAAACCAGCATACATATAACGACCAATGCCAACTGGATACTGATAAACATACGAAATTCAGGATCACGCCAATAGACTTTTAGGCTTCTTCCTGAAAGCACTGCGAAGTGCAAACCAAAGTTACAGCCAGAGATCAGCAGAAAAATTGCAATAATAGTATTAATCGTTGGGCTATTAAAAAAACCTACGCTGGCATCATGGGTCGAGAACCCCCCTATCGCAATAGTAGAAAAGCTATGAGAAATGGCATCAAAAACTGACATCCCGGCTGCCCATAAGGCAACCGCACAGGCAATGGTTAACAAAACATAAATCAGCCAGAGAGTCTTTGCCGTTTCAGCAATACGAGGACGCATTTTATTATCTTTCAGTGGCCCCGGCATTTCAGCACGATAAAGCTGCATTCCCCCGACCCCCAGCAAAGGCAGGATCGCAACCGCCAGTACGATGATTCCCATTCCTCCCAACCATTGCAGCATTTGCCGATAAAAGAGAATGGCTTTAGGGAGGGAATCAAGACCAACGAGTGTTGTTGCTCCTGTCGTCGTCAATCCTGAGAAAGATTCAAAAAAAGCATCAGTAATAGAAAGATTAGGTTTTTCTGAGAAAATAAAAGGCAAAGCACCGACACTACCCAGTACAGTCCAGAACAGTACAACGATCAAGAAACCTTCCTTAGGCTTCAATTCATATTTTTGTTCCCGATTGGGTACCCAAAGTACCAAACCAATCAGAAGTGCAAAAATGAATGTCTGACTGAAAGCTTTGCCGGCACCATCTCGGTAAATCAATGCCACCAACCCCGGAATAATCATTGTGACAGAGAAAATAATGACAAGTAGCCCGACAATACGGGTTATGGTGCGAAAATGCATTCAGCAGGTTCCTTCGAAATCAGGTATGACAAAATAATTATTCTTTTGATGTTAAAAATAGCGTACCGCGACTTAAGTCACGTAATTTATTACCTATTTCATCTGCAAGGGTAGCAGGTAATGAGACTTGCAATGTAACATTTTCCGTATATTCGCTGGCAAGTACTTGCCCTGAAAATTGCTGTAATAACTGTTCTACCATTGAGATTTGTGCATATTCACATTGTATCTGGTACTGTTTTTGTGGAATTTTATACTCTGTTTCCAATAGCTTGAGCGCCTGCTGAACGCCATTACCGTAGGCTTTCACTAACCCGCCAGTACCTAGTTTAATCCCCCCAAAATAACGGACGGATATTGCAGTGATCTCCCCTAAACCGCTTCCTATCAATTGTGCAATCATCGGCTTACCCGCGGTTCCGGTAGGCTCTCCATCATCTGAAAAACCTAACTGCTGAGAATCATCGGGAGCGCCAGCAACAAAAGCCCAGCAGTGATGCCGGGCATCAGGGTATTGCTGTTTGATACGTTGAATAAACGATTTTGCTTCATCAACCCCGCTGGTATGCTCCAGCAGGGTAATAAAACGGCTTTTCTTTATTTCTTCAGTAAAGCTGACTGAAGCCGCTGGAATTAAATAAGGCTTCATTACGGCAACTGTAAATCTCTGGTCATATTTTCAATTTTTCCATCATGGATAACGATATTATCTTCAATACGAATACCGCCATATGGCTTAAGCGCCTCGATCTTCTTCCAGTCAAAGTGTTTGCTGTATTCGCTGACACGCCACGGCGCCAATAAGGTTTCAATAAAATAAAGCCCCGGTTCAATGGTCAAAACCATTCTTGGCTCCAGAACACGTGTGCAACGCAAATAAGGATACATTTCCGGCGCAGCCAGATGAGTTCCGGTATCATCCTGCATAAATCCGGCGGAATCATGTACCTGCAATCCAAGCGGATGACCAAGACCGTGAGGGAAAAACGGCGCTGTCAGCCCTTTTTCAACCATAGCCTCTTCACTAATTCCATTAATGATATCGTGCTTTTTCAGCAACCTGGCTATGCGATAGTGCATATTGACATGATAATCGGTATACCGAGTACCCGCTTTGATCGTGGTTATAATTGCCTGCTGGTCGTCATTCAGTCCTTTAATCAGAGAAGCAAACTCACTGTTTGATTTTGCTGCATAAGTTCTGGTGATATCCGCAGCATAGCCATTATATTCTGCACCCGCATCAATCAAAAAACTGCGAATTTCAGCAGGTACAGTTTGCTGCAACTTTGTATAGTGCAAAACAGCAGCATTTTCATTCAGAGCGATAATATTGTCATAAGGAACATCAGTATCACGGTGGCCTGTTGCGATCAGATAGAACATATTGATTTCGAACTCGCTGACACCTGACAAAAACGCATCATGTGCCGCCATATGGCCATTCACTGCTGTCTTCTGCGCTTCACGCATACAGGCCAGTTCGTAATCTGTCTTATAGGAACGATGGTAACTTAAATAATCTAAAACGGCTTTGGGGTTAAGATTATGCTCGGAGATCCCCAGCAATTTAGCACGTTCAACTTGTTCGCCGATGTAGGCCGTATGTTGTTTTGAAAAACCATTCAGTGCTGCGTTGATATCTTCGGCGCTAGCCAGATGGAACATTTCCACTTCTTCCGTCCAGTATCCGTGAGGAAGTGGTTCCACACTGTGCCAATAGTCCACTGGGGAATAAAACCATAATTTGGGCTTATTGACACCATCGATCCATAACCAGCAATTCGGTACTTTGGTTACAGGAACCCATGCCTTGAAATGTGCATTTGCCTTGAACGGGTAATGGCTATCATCGAGAAATACTCGTAATAATTCACCAGAGTGAATAAGCAGGGCGTCAAGCTGACTGCGTGCTAATATTTCTTTAGCGCGCTTTTGCAAAATTTTAATATGTTCTTGATACAGAGATGCCAACTTTTCCATTTTATGAACCTTTGGGTTATCTGGCCGGAATTTGAATTTTACCACAATACATTATTTTTCGTGTCATCACTGAAAATCAACTTAATAAGAATTAACTGATAATATTTATATTTTTCAAAGCAATAATAAAAAATAGCACTTCCCATCATAAATCTTACCTGTGATCCGCCCTACAAAAAATTAATCATTGGTTTGCATTCACTTAACACACTAATCACAATCAACTGCATCTGGTCATACCAGATGGTATGCACTCATTGAGGAGAATGACATGCTCTACCTAAGTGAAACTATTCAAGTAAACTGGCTGAAAGATGGCATTGCAGAACTGATCTTCAATGCGTCAGCCGCAATTAATAAACTGGATACCAAGACTGTTGCATCACTGGATAAGGCAATTGCTACCCTTGAACAACAATCTGAATTAAAAGGGCTATTAATCCGTTCTGAAAAACAAGCCTTTATCGTCGGTGCTGATATCACAGAATTTTTATCTTTATTCAGCGCTCCGGCAGAAAAACTGCATGAATTACTGAATCTCGCTAATAACATTTTCAACCGAATTGAAGACCTCGCGGTTCCTACAGTCTCCGCAATCAATGGGTATGCGCTTGGTGGTGGTTGCGAATTGGTACTTGCCACTGATTTTCGCGTAGCATCCCCCGATCTTCGTATCGGTTTACCAGAAACTAAACTAGGTATCATGCCGGGTTTTGGTGGCTCAGTTCGTATGCCACGCTTGATCGGAACTGATAATGCCCTTGAAATTATTACAGCCGGCAAAGATATCGGTGCAGAAGAAGCGTTGAAAAATGGCTTGGTTGATGCCGTTGTACCTGCTGAAAAACTGGTTAACTCTGCTGTTTCTATTCTGGAACAGGCTATTAAAGGTGATTTAGACTGGAAAGCCGCCCGCCAACCGAAACTAGTCCCACTTAGCCTTAATACGATTGAACGCACCATGAGCTTCACAGTGGCTAAAGGCATGGTAATGAAAGTCGCAGGGCCTCATTATCCGGCTCCAATTACTGCGGTAAAAACCATTGAAAAAGCAGCGACTCTGAATCGCGATGAAGCATTAAAACTGGAAAGTGATAGCTTCGTTATGCTGGCGCATACTTCAGTTGCCCGTGCTTTAGTCGGGATCTTCCTGAATGATCAGTATGTAAAAAGTCTGGCAAAAAAACATCTGAAAGAAGTTTCAACACCTCAACATGCCGCTGTTCTGGGCGCGGGTATTATGGGTGGCGGTATCGCTTACCAATCAGCACGTAAAGGTGTGCCGGTTCTGATGAAAGATATTAATCAGAAAGCGCTGGATCTCGGCATGAATGAAGCGGCTAAATTGCTGAACAAACAGTTTGAGCGCGGACGTCTGGATGCGATGAAGATGGCTAAGATTTTGTCATCAATCCAACCAACACTGAATTATGCCGGTATTGAGCAATCTCAGATTGTAGTCGAAGCCGTTGTTGAAAATCCGAAAATTAAAGCAGCAGTACTGGCAGAAACAGAATCTCATATTAATGATGATTGCATTCTTGCATCCAACACTTCCACTATTCCCATCACTGAATTAGCCAAGTCACTGCAGCGACCAGAAAACTTCTGTGGTATGCACTTTTTTAACCCAGTTCACCGCATGCCGCTGGTTGAAGTCATTCGTGGAGAAAAAACATCAGAAAAAACAATTTCTGCTGTTGTTGCCTATGCCAGCAAAATGGGCAAAACCCCGATTGTTGTGAATGATTGCCCCGGCTTTTTCGTAAACCGTGTTCTATTCCCATATCTGGCCGGCTTTGGCATGTTATTGCGAGATGGTGGTGATTTCCGTCAAATCGACAAAATCATGGAAAAAGAATTTGGCTGGCCGATGGGCCCTGCTTATCTGATTGATGTAGTTGGGATTGATACTGCCCATCACGCACAAAGCGTTATGGCCCAAGGTTTTCCTGAGCGTATGAGCCGTGATTATCAGGATGCCATTGATGTCTTGTTTGAAAACGAGCGTTACGGCCAGAAAAATGGTGTTGGTTTCTATAAATACACTCAGGATAGAAAAGGTAAACCGAAAAAAGAGCAGGACGAGATCACCGATCAGTTACTGGCAGGTGTAAGCCAGCCTAAACAGACTTTCTCTGGCGAAGATATCATTGCACGTACCATGATCCCAA
Organism: Xenorhabdus sp. KJ12.1; assembly: GCF_963876495.1. Lineage (NCBI taxonomy): Bacteria > Pseudomonadati > Pseudomonadota > Gammaproteobacteria > Enterobacterales > Morganellaceae > Xenorhabdus > Xenorhabdus sp. KJ12.1. The sequence continues at coordinate 5,267 of NZ_CAWNQH010000093.1, read as the reverse complement.
TGATTAACGAAGTTGTTCGTTGTCTGGAAGAAGGTGTGATTGCCAGCCCTGCAGAGGCAGACATGGCGCTGGTTTATGGTTTAGGTTTCCCTCCATTCCACGGTGGCGTTTTCCGTTATCTGGATACAATGGGAACAGCAGCCTATGTGAAACTGGCTGAAAGCTATGCCCATTTAGGTGCACTTTATCAGGTTCCAGCCGGCCTGAAAGCGAAAGCTGAGAGCAATGAAAGTTACTATCCTGCGGCAGCAAAACTTGCTGTTAATTCAGGTGAAACAGCGTGAGGTCTGAAAACATGGAAAACGTAGTCATTATTGATGGTATCCGTACCCCGATGGGGCGCTCAAAAGGTGGAGTATTCCGTCAGACCCGTGCCGAAGATCTCTCAGCACATTTGATGAAGTCACTCCTTAAACGTAACCCATCAGTACAACCTGAGCAGATTGATGATATCTCTTGGGGGTGTGTACAACAAACACTGGAACAAGGGTTTAATATTGCCCGTAATGCAGCCTTACTGGCCGGGCTTCCGCATTCAGTACCCGCGGTTACCGTTAACCGTCTGTGTGGCTCTTCGATGCAATCATTGCATGATGCTACCCGCATGATCATGACGGGAGATGCCAATATCGCCATGATTGGTGGTGTTGAGCACATGGGCCACGTTCCGATGACTCATGGCGTCGATTTCCACCCTAAATTAAGCCGTAATGTAGCAAAAGCAGCAGGTGTAATGGGCCTGACGGCTGAAATGCTGGCAAAAATGCATGGTATCAGCCGTGAAATGCAGGATGAATTTGCTGTGCGTTCACATCAGCGCGCTGCACAGGCGACAGAGTCAAAAGCCTTTGCCAGTGAGATTGCCCCTCTGCACGGGCACGATGCTGACGGAAACATTCAGCTTATTAATTTTGATGAGGTTATCCGCCCGGATACTAATCTGAAAGATTTAGCTGGTCTGCGCCCTGTCTTTGACCCAGTCACGGGTAGTGTAACCGCTGGTAACTCTTCAGCTCTTTCAGACGGTGCATCAGCAATGCTGGTCATGAGTGAAAGTAAAGCACGTGAACTGGGATTGAAGCCTCGTGCCCGTATCCGCTCAATGGCGGTTGTTGGCTGCGATCCTTCTATCATGGGTTATGGCCCTGTTCCGGCAACACAAATGGCATTGAAAAAAGCCGGTCTGACTCTTTCGGATATTGACCTGTTTGAATTAAACGAAGCATTTGCTGCCCAATCGCTGGCATGTATGAAGGGTCTGAATCTGCTGGATAGTATGGATGACAAAATTAACCTGAATGGTGGTGCTATTGCACTTGGTCATCCATTGGGCTGTTCTGGTACCAGGATCACAACAACCTTGCTGAATCTGATGGAGCGTAAAGATGTCCAGTTCGGATTAGCAACCATGTGTATCGGGCTGGGTCAGGGCATTGCCACGATTATTGAAAGAGTTTAGCTATCGGAGTATCTGACGATTATTTGTGAGTATTTTCCCCTTGTCTGTCTTATCTATTGCATCACTCAAATAAGTTGTTGCCGTAGTTTCCCGCCTGTCAGGGGCGGGTTTTTTTATTATTGCTCACCAGATGATAGGTATATACACAATGGATTTCAAGATGCGTCGCGGCGGCAAGGGAGTAAATCCCCAAGAGCATAGTTAACTATGTGACTAGGGTGAGCGAGCGCAGCCAACAAAGAGGCAACTTGAAAGACGAAGTGTATAAATCAGATAAACTCGAACGCATCACCATACATACGCTCAAGAGAAGCATCACGCTCACTGCAAAACCGTTCACGGGCAATTTTAGCCATCTCAAAACGGCCGGCGATATAAATATCATACGGAGCTAAATTGCCAAAATCCTCCAGAACAGCACTTAATACAGTTCCCGTTCTTCCCCGCCAATTACCATCAGCCTGCTCAACCACAGGGACGACGGTTAAATTAGGGTAACGTTCACTTAAAGACTGTAATTCACCCAAATCATAGAGATGTTGCAGCTCACGCCCACCCCAATAAATTGCAATTTCGCGCTCAGGATCGTTCTCTAAGGCAGCCAGTAAAATAGAACGGGTATATGAAAACCCGGTTCCTCCTGCAATTAATAGCATCGGGCTTTTACTGTCTTCACGAAACCACGCTTGCCCGTGTGGAATATCGATATCAATAACTTTCTGATCCAGGATCCTATCCATCACCGCCATTGCATACAGGTTCAATTCAGAAGCCCCTATATGCAATTCAATCGTCTGGTGTTCTGATGGCGATGATGCCATAGAGAAGGGGCGTTTATCCCTCTCATCCATCACTACCATAAGGTATTGCCCTGCACGAAAAGAAAAAGGCGAATCAGGTAATAAACGAACCCGATAAACTGTATCTGTAATGGAGTCAACCGATGTTACTTTACAGCTTAGTGTTGTCATGCGTTCCCTCTTATCGCTTCAAAATATCTAATTGATCCCAAATTTCATCGACACGGGCCCGGATCTCATCACTCATGACAATCGGACGCCCCCATTCCCTTTGTGTCTCTCCCGGCCATTTATTGGTTGCATCTAATCCCATTTTTGAGCCAAGCCCGGAAACAGGTGATGCAAAATCGAGATAGTCAATTGGTGTATTTTCCATTAAGACAGTATCCCGTTGCGGATCCATCCGCGTTGTTATTGCCCAGATAACATCATTCCAGTCTCGGGCATTAATGTCATCATCACAGACAATCACAAATTTTGTGTACATAAATTGCCGCAGATATGACCAAACACCCATCATGACCCGTTTGGCATGCCCTGCATATTGTTTTTTCATCGTAACGACGGCAAGCCGATAAGAACAACCCTCAGGAGGTAGATAAAAATCGACAATTTCAGGGAATTGTTTTTGCAGGATCGGTACCAGCACTTCATTTAATGCAACACCCAATACCGCCGGCTCATCCGGTGGACGCCCTGTATAGGTAGAGTGGTAGATAGCATCACGACGCTGGGTAATGTGGGTAATGGTAAATACAGGAAACATATCTATTTCATTATAATAACCAGTATGGTCACCATATGGCCCTTCCGGTGCCATTTCACCCGGCTCAATATATCCTTCAAGGATAATCTCAGCGCTGGCAGGCACTTCCAATTCATTGGATAAACATTTCACAACTTCCGTTTTATGCCCGCGCAACAATCCGGCAAAAGCATATTCAGACAGGGTATCAGGTACAGGCGTAACAGCACCTAAAATTGTGGCAGGATCCGCACCCAGAGCGACAGAAACAGGAAAACGTTCCCCCGGATGAGCCTGACACCATTCCTGAAAATCGAGCGCCCCACCGCGATGTGACAGCCAGCGCATAATAAGCTTATTTTTACCCAAAACTTGCTGACGATAGATACCCAGATTCTGGCGTTCTTTATTTGGCCCTCTGGTTACAGTTAGACCCCATGTAATCAGAGGAGCAGCATCTTCAGGCCAACAGTGCATCACCGGGATTCGGGTCAAATCAACATCATCCCCTTCCCAGACCAGCTCCTGACAAGGCGCAGAACTAAGACGCTTGGTTGGCATATTTAAAACTTGTTTGAATTTAGGCAACTTACCAACCAAATCACGAAAACCTTTTGGTGGCTCCGGCTCTTTGAGAAAAGCCAGTAATTTGCCAACATCATGCAGAGCTTTAACATCATCCTGCCCCATCCCCATCGCAACCCGCTTAGGCGTCCCAAACAGATTGCACAAAACCGGCATCGAATATCCTTTTGGGTTTTCAAACAACAGAGCAGGCCCACCGGCACGAAGAGTACGATCCGCGATTTCGGTCATTTCCAGATAGGGATCAACTTCCATACTAATTCGTTTTAATTCACCAGATTGTTCCAGCAAGGAAAGAAAGTCTCTTAGATCGCGGTATTTCATATTATTCAATTATGCCGATTTTTAAGGGGGAAGGACATTATAAGCTCTCGAATGCAGGTTACAAGGTAAACCCATAACTTACTAAAAATCAATGAATTTATTGTATTTTTGCTAAGACACAGAGAAACGTTGTTCAGCCTCCATTCCTGCTTACCCAATTGCACGAAAAACGTCTGATTACGTAGATAAATTTTAAGCTATTCATTTACACCAATAAAATAGTGCTATCCTCTTAATATGCATTTATTCAAAAAATAAACCATTCTGCAATTTTATCTATAAAAATCATTTTAATTCATAATGATAAGTAAAATGAAACTATTATCGGTTTAATAATGATACACAATGGATTTCAAAATTCACCGTGGCGGCAAGAGAGCATCAAATTTGTCGGGAATGAATTTGCTCAGCCAACAAAGAGGCAACTTGAAAGATAAGGTGTATAAGATGTGGATTTTGGCCCGTAAGACGCTTTACTGCCTATAAAAACATGTCATTTTCTTTAAACACATTTTGCACTTTATATATGATTTGCTTATATCGGTTTTGTTATGCTTCATTTTATAGGTGATTCTGGTATATCGCTTTTGTTATGCTTAGTACATTGTGTAATGGAGTCGGAATATTATGGGAAATTGGTATCTTCTTTATTGTAAACGCGGGCAAATCTCTCGGGCGATAGAAAACCTGGAGAGACAGGATGTCATTTGCCTGACACCCACAGCCAAAATTGAAAAAATTATACGGGGCAAAAGAACGACCGTAACCGAACCTCTTTTTCCGAACTACCTTTTTGTGAACTTTGATCCAGAAGTGATTCATACCACCACAGTTAATTCAACGCGGGGGGTTAATCACTTTATCCGTTTCAGTACATACCCAGCGGTTGTCCCACAACAATTAATCGATGAATTAATGAATGCGACTGAACAGGAATTCACTGCACCAGAAACTCCTGTTGCCGGTGATACTGTTCTGATAACAGAAGGGATTTTTGAAGGGATTCAGGCAATTTATAATGAACCAGATGGAGAAACTCGTTCAATTCTTCTACTGAATATTTTAAATAAAGAAGTTTCCAAGGTATTAGATAATAAACAATTTACAAAACTCTAATTCAACCTAATTATAATTAAACCGTCATTAATATCTTTTATTTATAACAAAAGATACTCAATGACGGTTTTTTGCTGTTTTAACTATTTTTCCAACTGCTATTTGGGGTCAGTATCCTTTCTCGGCGGCCCAAGCCTGTCTAAATAACTTTTCATAATAGTGAGACACTCGATTTACTTTCTCTGAAAGAGTCTATTTGCAGATTTTTTCAAGAATTTTTTCACATTACTGAGCAGTT
>NZ_CAWNQH010000092.1:0-15784 GCF_963876495.1 Xenorhabdus sp. KJ12.1 | reverse complement strand
GTCACGTTAATCACGAATGTCCGGAGTAACATGAAAGCCAAGGCATTATCTCTCTGGGATAGATTGATGTTAAGGCGGCGGTTTTTGATAGAAACCGTCATCGATCAGCTCAAGAATATTTCTCAGATAGAGCATTCAAGGCATCGCAGTCAACTCGGTTTTTTATTGGAAGTTACTGCCGGCCTTATTGCTTATACATTCCAACCTAAAAAACCGAGCTTGAATCTACGGGATAATGAGATCGCTATTTTTAAGCGAAGCTGAGGTTAAGTAGAAAACTTTCAGTGATGGTTTCTTCTTTTTATGACAAGAAGCAATTAATCCCGTTAAAACTGTCAACAGACATCCTTTTATACTTCGATGTAGTGGTCAAGAAGTTTCGGACACATTTCTCGCCTCTTCCCACTGTCTTTCATATTCAGCAGGAGAAATTCCTCCATTAAAACGGTGAGGTCAGATGTCATTGTAATACCGGCCAAAATAGTGGGTGATATCCCGCATTGCCTCATGAATGTCCCGATAGCCCTCTGGTGGAATCCATTCACTTTTCAAACTCCGGAATACCCGTTCCATGGGGGAATTATCATAGCAGTTCCCCTTGCGACTCATGCTTTGGATAATTTTATGCTGCCAGAGTAAGCGACGAAACTTTTTACTCCTGTATTGGCTGCCTTGGTCTGAATGAAAAACCAGCCGCCCTTCGATATGACGCGTTTCCAATGCATTATTCAATGCCCGGCAGATCAGCTCCGCATCCGGCGAAGAAGCGATGGCCATCCCCACCACCCGGCGGGAAAATAAATCGGTTACCACCGCCAGATAACTCCAGCCCACTTTGGTGCGAATATACGTGATGTCTCTGCACCATTGGGTATTCGGGCAAGCCGGAGCAAAACACTGCCGCAAGAGATTCGGGCTGGCGAGAGAATCTTCACTGCCGGGCGATAACGGTGAGCCCCCGGTTGACGGCTTTTCAGGCCACATTCCTGCATTAAGCGTCTGGCCTTCCAGCGGCCTACCTTCATTGGTCAGCAGGTGGCTCAAGGTGCGACTGCCTATCGCTCCCCGGCTTTGGTTGTACAGTTCACGCACCCGGATACGCAACTGCAGACGCTCCGTGTCGACCGGCCGCTGTCGCCAGTCATAATAGTCACTGCGTGACACCTGCAGCATCTGACACAATTCCGTCACCGGCCATCGGGGGCTTAGCCGTGTGATCAACGCATAGCGCCACTGCGCATCTCGCTCATCAGCACGGCCGCCTGCTTTAGGATTTCTTTTTCCATTTCCAGGCGTTTCACCTGTTTTTCTAAGGCTTGTATCTGGCGTTGTTCGGGCGTCAGTGCCTTACTGCCCGGCGTTATCCCCTGTATTTCGGCGTGATACTGGCGAACCCATTTTCCCAGCGTACTGGTATTGACCCCCAATGAACGGGCGACATCAACAACCCGTTGTTGATGGAGAACAACCTGTTGAACTGCTTCCAGCTTAAATTCAGCGGAATAGTGGCGTTTGGTAAGCTTCACTTTCATTGTCACACCTCATTGTCTTGTAATTAACATTAGCAAGTTTTTGAGGTGTCCGGAATTATCATGCCACTACATAGAGCTGCAACCTACCGTCGATGTCAACATGATTTTTGTCTTGCAAACGGGATGCGTTCATATAGGCGACCATAGATTTTTATGTGTCTCCAACATGCAAATTTAAATTTATTTTCATAACAATATTATTTATATTTTATAGTTAATATTTAAAATCAAATAATATGATATTTTTTTAGTGAAATTTAATTTTATTTATTAACAATGGTGATTTTTGTTTTTTTATCTGTTAGTATCAAATTCTGTAGTGTTAGAAATATATAATGATTTTCACTCTGTATAATAAATAAAAGGTATCTACATGAAAGAAATTAATAAAGATATGATGTACCTTATCTCTGGCGCAGGTTCAGAACAATCAGTTAAACCAGTAGAAGATTTTGCTCCTGCGTTCAGCGGTGGAGCAGGTAATTGGGGACACTGGCCAGGGATTTTTATTCCTAAAAACCCTATGCCTCCTACTAACAATAAATAAAAATTACTTAGTATCATGAAGAATCCTTACTTCTAATTTCCTTTAGGAGTAAGGAGATTACCCTCTACATTGAAAAAATCTTAGGTTCATAAAATCGTAAATATACGTTTTGTTAAAACAACATGATGTTATGGTATTTTAACATTATGAAATTAGTTAGAATGATAACATGAGTCTTTGCTTAAAGAAGTTTAACTTTTTGGTAAGTTTTTATCTGTATATGATCATTTATTTTACTGAATTTAACATTCTAATTAACTTCCATTTATCATAAAATGACACGAATGAAAAAACACACAAATTATCTTCAGTTAGATAAATAGGAATTTCTCATTTTTTAAATGACTTTTTAAAAATTTCATTTATACACCACTGATTATTACATTAAATATTATAGTATATTTAAATAGTTTAATTTTAGCAAATAAAATAATAACAAAGGGGATTGCTTTTGTTTCGTCAGGAAGCTATAAATAATCAAAAAAATAAATGGATGGGGAAATCTATTTTACTACCTGGATTCCCGGCTTGGGTATTAATTACATTATGTATCTTCTTTTTTATTTCTTTTCTTGCGTTTGTAATTTCAGGAAATTATACACGACGAATTAATGTAAATGGAGAAATTACAACCTCCCCAAGAACAATTGATATTTATTCATCTAATCAAGGTATCGTGATAAAACAATATGCCTCTGAGGGACATATCGTAAGCAAGGGAGATCCTATTTACTTAATCGATACTAGTAGAAGTACGCGTAGTGGTGTTGTTAGTGATAATCAGAAAAAAGATATAAAAAATCAAATTGAACGAATTGATAATATCATATATAGAATAATTGAAAATAAAAAAATAACTTTAGATGCATTAGAAAAACAAAAAGAAAAATACAATGTGGCTTTTGAACGTTCTTCTGATTTTATAAAAAAATCAGAAGAAGGAATAAATATTATGAAAAAAAATATGGAGAATTATAAAGATTATCAAAAAAGAGGATTGATAAATAAAGATCAACTATCTAATCAAACATCATTGTATTATCAAAATCAAAACAATCTATTAAATCTTTATAGCCAAAATGAATTGAATTCAATTAGAATAACAGACATTGAAAGCCAAATACAGACTCAGTCTGCTGAGTTTGATAATAGAGTTTACCAAATGGAGATTCAGAAATATGAGTTACAAAAAGAGCTCATAAATACAGATGCAGGAGGAGAAATTATTGTCCGGGCATTATCTGATGGAAAAATAGACTCACTGAGTGTTACTATTGGGCAAATGGTAAATCCTGGTGATAGTTTATTAAAAATAATCCCTAAGTTAATAAATAATTATTATCTCACTATTTGGGTTCCTAATTATGGAATCCCTTACATATCTATAGGTGATAAAGTTAATATAAAATATGAGGCTTTTCCATCTGAAAAATTCGGTCTTTTTTCTGGGGAAATAGTAATTATTTCAAAAAGCCCAGCAACTCAAAAAGAAATGATGACTTATCAAGGAGCACCTCAGAACTCCAATGTATTATCTACCCCTTATTATAAGGTCATTGTTAAACCAGAAAAAAATAAAATAAATTACAAAAATAAATTGCTAACTTTAGATAATGGCATGAAAGCACAAATAACATTATTTCTTGAGAAGAGAAAAATTTATCAGTGGATGTTTTCACCACTATATGATGTAAAAAACAGTGCAATAGGACCAATTAATGAATGATTATTTAATTAAAAACATAATAAAAAAATTAAATATAGGTTTACTTGATCGTGTACCTGTAGTACATCAAACAGAATCTTCAGAGTGTGGGTTGGCTTGCTTGTCAATGATATGTGGATATTATGGAAAAAATATCGACCTTATTTATCTCCGACAGCAATTTAATATTTCCTCTCGTGGATCAACTCTAACTGGGATCAGTATTATTTCCGAACAGCTTGGGATGAAAACCAGAGCATTATCATTAGATCTCAATGAAATTAGTGAATTAAAAATGCCCTGCATATTACATTGGGATTTTAATCATTTTGTAGTCGCAGTTGGTGTCAGACGAAATAGTATTATTATTCATGATCCAGCTCGAGGACGTAGAGTACTGGGATTAGCGGAAGTATCTAAACATTTTACAGGGGTAGCACTTGAAGCTTGGCCCAATAGTCAGTTCACAGCTAAAACTATACGTAATAGAATCAATTTAAAAACGCTAATAAAAAATATTCATGGAATAAAAGGGGTTTTAACGAAGATTTTTTGTTTATCTGTTGTCATTGAAACCATCAATTTAGTAATTCCGGTTGGAACACAGTTAGTTATGGATCATGTTATTCCTTCTGGAGATTATGGTTTATTAACACTAATATGTGCTGGAATGTTTTTTTTTATTTTACTACGAACTTTAATGGGGATTATTCGAAGTTGGTCATCATTGGTAATGGAATCTCTGATTGACGTTCAATGGAAAGCCAGCTTATTCTCTCATCTTGTAAATCTCCCATTGTATTATTTCGAACGAAGGAAATTAGGAGATATTCAATCTAGATTCGAATCTCTCGATGTTTTAAGAACTACCTTTACAACCAGTGTAATTGGTGCAATCATGGACAGTATCATGGCTATTGGTGTATTAATTATGATGGTGTTATATGGCGGATACCTAACTTGGATTGTTATTGGTTTTACATCGTTATATGTAATTATCAGGCTATTGACATATAATTATTATCGTCAGTTATCAGAAGAACTATTGGTCAAAGATGCTCGGGCGAGTTCATACTTTATGGAGACATTGTATGGAATATCCACAGTAAAAATACAAGGGATGATTGAAAAACGTAGTACATATTGGCTCAATCTTATAATTGATAAAATTAATGTAGGTATAAAAGTCACTAAAATGGATCTTTTTTTTGGGGGTGTGAATAGCTTCATATCTGCCTGTGATCAAGTTGTTATTTTATGGTTGGGGGCTAGCTTAGTTCTCAACAATCAAATAACAATAGGTATGTTTGTGGCTTTCGGTTTATTCAGAGGACAATTTTCAGATCGAGTAGCATCACTGACTAATTTTTTACTTAAATTACGGATGATGAATTTACATAATGAGCGTATTTCTGATATCGCATTAAATGAGAAGGAAAATCATAAACCAGATATTTTATATTCATCTGATATAAAACCTGTTTCTTTAAGTACTATCGATTTAAGCTACCGTTATGACAGCCAGTCTCCATATATTTTTAGTAAATTGAATATTACTATTACTCCAGGGGAAAGTGTGGCCATTGTAGGACAATCCGGAGCAGGAAAAACAACGTTGATGAAAGTGCTTTGCGGATTGTTTTCACCTGATTCAGGGAAAGTAATGGTTGATGGTAAAGATATAAGGCAATTCGGTACTAATAATTACCATAAAATGATTTCATGTGTAATGCAGGAAGATAAATTATTTTCCGGCTCAATAAGAGAGAATATCTGTGGGTTTTCTGACAGCATTGATGAAGAATGGATGCAAGAATGTGCTAAAGCAAGTTATATTCACGATATGATTGTTAAAATGCCAATGGGTTATGAAACATTAATAGGAGAATTGGGAGAAGGTCTTTCGGGTGGACAAAAGCAACGCATCTTTATTGCAAGGGCTATTTATCGTAAACCTAAAATTATTTTTATGGATGAAGCGACAAGTCATCTCGATAGCGAAGGAGAACAATTTGTAAATCAAGCTATTAAAAAAATGAACATTACAAGAGTTATTATTGCACACAGAAAATCGACAATAAAATCAGCAGATAGGGTTATACATATATAAAACTGGTCATAATATTTTATTGAATTATACGGCATGCCCTAATCTTAGACTAGGGGCTGTTGACGCTTTGTTTTCATCATTTATCAGGGTGAGAGCATGAATGCTAGTAAAATGAGCTAAGTGATTGAAAGTGACTTTTTGATGCAGCCAGATATATTTATATTTGTACAAAATAAAGACATTATCGCTAACAAATATTATTCATTCAGAATAAAAAACGTTCATGCTCTCGCCCTACATCATTTATTCAGCCCACATTGGCAGTCAGAAAATGATAAACGCCAGTGCCAACATACTGGCGTAATTTCGTTCTAATTGGGGTCAGTTTGGATATCGAAAATTATTGTACGTTAAGGCCAATTTTCAATCAGATGCCACTTCTTTATAGAGAGCCTGTATGCGACAAACCTGAGAAGTACTGTAGCCTGTCGCATCTGCCGTTTCTCGGATGCTGAGTTTTTTAACCTGCCGGTAATACAGGACTTTCTGGTGACGCTCACTATCAGCTTGTTTACCCCTGTATTTCCCCAGCGTATGCGCCCGTTCAATTCCCTGTTTTTGCCGCTGGCGGCGGCTCAGCCAGTCCTTATGCGACATCGCGGCCATCAGGTCGATAAGCATGTTATTGATGGCGGTTATCACCGCGCGGGTGATCGGATCAGCTTGTGAGGGGTCTTTATCTGACAGTGCCTGCCATGAAGTGGGGACATCCAGGCTGATAATCCGTAACTCATGCTGCTCAATCTGCTTTTTCAACGTCATCCAGTCGCTGTTGCTGAGACGGGTCAGGCGGTCTATCTGCTCGACCAGCAAAATATCATTGCGGTGACTGTCCATCAGTAAGCGGCCCAGCTCAGGGCGATCAAGTTTTGTCCCACTGATGTTCTCTCTGTAGTAGCTGGCTATTTTATGTCCCCGCTCCTGGACAAACTGCTCCAGCATCTCTTTTGCCCGATCGGCAAACTGGTCTTCCGTCGATGCCCTTAAATAAGCTCTGATGAACATTTTTTCACTGTGTTATCGCATTTAGGTTATTGCATTTAATCTATCGCATATAGGTTATGTCATTCATCGTGCGCCGTCACGTTTTAGTTATGGCTTCAGGGTGTACCCTTATGCGATATCCAGTTTTGTTAAAAATACCGTGCTGAATAATTTACGAGAAAAACTATATGGCAAGGAGGCCGATTCTTTCTCTGTCTGAAAGAAAATCATTACTGGCATTACCGGACGATGAGTTAACGCTGACCCGAATGGCGTATTTTAGTGAACATGATCTGGCGCTTATCAGTGCTCACCGTAAACCCGCCAGCCGTTTTGGTTTTGCCGTTCTTCTTTGCTACCTGAAAAATGTCGGCTTTGCCCCAGATAAAAAAATTCCACCATCTGATGCACTGCTGAAGCATATCGCCAGCAGGCTAAAACTCGCCGGGGATCTCTGGCCTGCTTACCTTTACGGCAGGGATACAACCCGGCGTGAGCATTTAACCGAACTGTACCGCTATCTTGGCGTAAAGGCGTTCACCGGCAAAATACAGCAGGACTGTATTACACACCTGCTGTCGATGGCGACTCGCACCGATAAAGGTATTCTCCTGGCCGAAGAATTACTGGTCTATCTCCGGCAGAACAACGTGCTAATCCCCGCGATTGATGTCGTGGAGCGTACCTGTGCGGAGGCCATGGCAGGCGGCGATAAAATCGTATTTCAGACCCTGAATACCCCGTTAACTCCGGCTCACAGAGATGCCCTGGATCGTTTACTTGAGTCCTCAGATAATCAGTCTTCCAGGCTGATATGGCTTCTGCAACCGCCGGGTAAAATCAATGGTAAGAACGTGCTGCAACACCTTGATCGGCTCAGTAGCATTGAATTCCTGGCATTACCGGAAGGTATAGATCGTACCATTCACCAGAACCGGTTGCTGAAACTGACGCGGGAGGGCCGAAAGATGAGTAGCCGGGATTTGACCCGATTTTCAGCAGCCCGGCGTCATGCGATCCTGGTGTGCGTGCTGGAAGAAGCCAGAGCCACACTGACAGACGAAGTGATTGAGCTGCATGAGCGAATGCTGAACAGCCTTTTCAGCAAAGCTGAAAGAACACAGGCTGAGCGTCTTCAACAGACCGGAAAGCTGATCCAGTCAAAACTGAGGCAATACATCGATGTCGGTTTGGCACTGTCTGAAGCCCGTGATTCCAGTGGCGATCCATGGCTCGCAATAGAAAATATACTGCCATGGCCTGAATTTGTCGCCAGTCTGGAGGAAACACGCCATCTCGCCAGGAAAAATAATTTTGATCCGCTGCATATTATTACCAAGAAATACAGCATATTACGGAAATATGCCCCACGCATGTTGTCCGCTTTACTGTTAGTCGTAACCCCAGCAGCGCAACCTCTGGCTGATGCGCTGGCTGTGATCAAAGATATGTACCGGAAGCAGTCACGTAAAGTTCCGGCGACAGCACCGCTTGAGTTTGTCCCTGAAAGCTGGCGCAAAGTGGTGATTACACCTGCGGGTATTGACCGGCAGTACTATGAGTTTTGTGCGCTCAGCGAGCTTAAGGGTGCGTTGCGCTCCGGGGACATCTGGGTTAAAGGCTCACGCCGCTACATCACCACCATCCTTGCGGATGGCATCAATCTTGGTCTGACCAAAATGGCGGAAGCCTGCCCCGGAAGCACCAAATCATCACTGGAAAATATCCAGGCATGGTACATCCGCGACGAAACCTATTCAGCCGCTCTCGCAGAGCTGGTGAACGCGCAGGGGAAAAGGCCGTTAGCGGCATTCTGGGGAGACGGGACAACGTCATCATCAGATGGACAGAATTTCAGAACAAGCAGCTCAGGCCGCTACGCAGGGCAGGTTAACCCGAAATATGGGCAGGAGCCTGGACGTCAGTTTTATACCCATATTTCGGATCAATACAGCTCGTTTTACACCTGCATAATCAGTCGGGTCGGGGATTCAACCCATGTGCTCGATGGTTTGCTGTACCACGAAAGTGACCTGGAAATCAGGGAGCATTACACCGATACCGCGGGTTTCACCGATCATGTCTTTGCTCTGATGCATCTGCTGGGATTTGCGTTCTGTCCGCGAATCAGGGATCTCCACGACAAAAAGTTGTTTATCAAAGGGAAAGCGGACCAATACCCGGCGCTTCAGTCACTGATATCAACAACCAGCCTGAATCTGAAAGAGATCGAAATTCACTGGCCTGAAGTACTGCGTCTGGTCACCTCAATAAAGCAAGGAACAGTGACGGCATCCCTGATGTTGAAAAAGCTTGCCAGCTATCCCAAACAAAACGGGCTGGCCAAAGCACTGAGAAAAATTGGCCGCATTGAGAGAACCCTGTTTATGCTCGACTGGTTCCGCTGCACTGCGTCGGCGGATACAGGCGGGGCTGAATAAAGGTGAAGCCCGTAACGCGCTGGCGCGTGCGGTATTTATGCACCGGCTGGGAGAAGTCAGGGACCGAAAACCGGAAAATCAGAGCTATCGCGCCAGTGGGCTGACGCTGCTGATGGCGGCGATCTCTCTGTGGAATACCGTGTATATGGAAAGAGCGGTCGATGCCCTGAAGCGTAAGGGGCTGAAGATCAACGAACAACTGCTGTCGCATTTGTCCCCGTTAGGCTGGGAGCACATAAATCTGACAGGCGATTATATCTGGAAAAGCAACCGGCTTCCGGTAAGTTTCGTCGGCTGAGGCCAGCTAAAGTCGAAGGGTCAAAAAATAGCCTTAACGTACAATAATTTTCGATATCCAAACTGACCTTAAATAGCGGTGCATATTTTTTTATGCTTTTTAAATCTCTAAACCAGTAACACTTCTGGTCCGCGGTGTTCAAGAATACGAAGCATTCTAAGAGCTGGGCCACTTGGTTTTTTTTCTTCGCGTTCCCATTTAGAAACGCTTTCTTTTGACATTCCTAATGCTAGAGCTAGCATAGCTTGAGACATTCCATATTGCGTACGGAGTTGCTTTATCTCAGCTCCTGTCATCATTGTAACAGCTTTAATCTGCTCGTTGATTTTTCTTGTATTAACGGCTTTTTTGAGATCGTTAACCAAACTTTCCGGTGCAACATCAAGTGCGTGTAGTTCTTTAGCTAATTCAAGCATGTTGTTTAATTTATTACTCATAGATGATTTCCTCCAAGATACCATGGGTTATTAACTCATTGATCTTTTGATCTGTATAGCTAAGGAAAAGTTTGGAAAGCTGTTTATATGCTTCTAATTCATCATCCTCGATTTCTTTTTTTCCTTTAGAGCTAATGGTACTTTTTGTCCAGCCATCGGCAAAAAATAGATGATTATTAACCTTAAAGAAGATGATGACTCTTACCCCACCACTTTTACCTTTTCCGCCAATTGCTATTCGTTTTTTAATGACTCCACTACCTAGATCGGCTTCAAACTTTCCATTTTTAACTTCTTGTGCAGCATTCAATAACTGTTGATCGGAAATATTAATTTTCTTCGTGCTTTTTTTGAACGATGAGATTTTATAGAACGCCACAAATATTCTCCAAGCAGTAACAAGTACTATAGTATCAGGTGCTACTTTAAAATCAATTAGTAGGTACAATGATTTAAAAACAGTGTGGGTTTTATGAGCGAAGCGAATGAAAGGCGGCTCTCATAATCTAATGGAGATAAGAAAGTTGAACCGCCGAGGCCAAGAGGGAATTAATGGTGACTCGAAACCCCCTCGCCCTACTAAGCAGAAGACTGTTTAGATGGTTTGGGGTTTAATTAGTTCTGCCGTAGGCACGCAGTGGTCACGGCGTAGGCGTGGCGTATCTGCGCGTTGGCGGGCGTTTACGACCGCTTACGGGACGTTATGTGTTGAATTTTCCCCTTGAACAAAGTGAAAGGGGCTAACTATTGAGAGTTGTAGCCTTTAGGCTCAACTCCATTTGTTATTCCTTATTTATAAGGCTTGTTTTGTTCAGAAATAAGCTTCGAAATTAATAAAATTCTAAAACTCTTATTCGAAGTTAATAGCTTTATTATTACACATAGTGGCAAATTTTAAACGGAGAATCGATTTCAGATGCACAAGTTAGAAAACTATACAGAAATAGATGGGTGAAACGAGTAAGAAACAATCGAAATTTATCACCGAGTGAAACACCAAAACCGCGCTAGGCACGGTTATTCGGATTAATCATCAAAGAAGTATTCAGTTAAGTAAGGATGATGCCTTCTTGCTCAAGTAACAGTCGGTAAAATTGTTCTGAGTACTCGCTTATATGAGGATTTTGCGCTTTTAATTTGTTTTTTGCATAATGGGCAGCAACCGGTGTTGTTGTTTTTTGCCATTCGACAAACATACTCCAGTAGATTGAATCTGATTTGTCCTTTTTACGTAAATTCGCCACTGAACGCCGCGTTCCATTAAGTTCGGCTTCCAGATTTTCCGCTTGGTTATCCAAAGTCTCAATGTTGTCTTCGATATGTTTCAGTACTTCGTTTTTCTGTTCCTGTAAATCCTGAGCAACTACTGAGCGTTTAATCTTTTTCAGTAGCTGGCGCAACGCATGTTTATTTTCTACATCAATGCCCAATCGCGCCATGTTCAATAAATGACGTTGGTATTTTTTTTCCAGATTTTCAAGCTGGCCACTTTTTATAGCCCAGTTTTGGAAGTCAATTAAGCTCTGGCGGATTTCGTTACGAGGAATACCTTTGGACATGAAAAATTCTGGTTTCAACCAAATTCTCATCGGCTTATTTTGGCCCGCATCTCGGTCTTTATCCCGATGGACGACAATTTGCTCCATTTGCTCAAGGACTGAAAGCGCATGAAGTGCTACATCATACGATTTACGACCGTTATCATATTCATGCAGTACCCCCATCGCCTTGGCGATAAATTCAAAGGGCACCATCACTTCAAACAGATAATCATGACCGGGAAAAAAATCCGCATTTGCCGCAAACGCT
Source organism: Xenorhabdus sp. KJ12.1 (assembly GCF_963876495.1). Taxonomy (NCBI): domain Bacteria; kingdom Pseudomonadati; phylum Pseudomonadota; class Gammaproteobacteria; order Enterobacterales; family Morganellaceae; genus Xenorhabdus; species Xenorhabdus sp. KJ12.1. Next base: position 3,921 of record NZ_CAWNQH010000092.1, on the reverse strand, counting down.
AGCGACAATGAGGTCAAAGCCTCACGACTCTCAGAACGTGTACTGACGCGCATAGGCTTTGGCACATAGTGCGGATTTTTTCGTTCGGAATACGGCGTATAGCCCTTTTGACGAAGCGCGATAAGGTCACTATCCCGCCGCCAGTCATGGCTTTTCAGGGTTCGAGATAACCGAGCAGGTGCCCCTTTCGGAATTTTGATATCCTGTTTTGGGATATTTCGCCGATGAATTTTAGACTGCCCCCGACGTAAAGCGTTGGATTCACCACGCCGACGAACAGAGGAATCAAATGTTGATTGGGTGTGTTGATTTTTAAACACATCCCCTACACTTATGGCGGGGATCAAAAAGTTGCAATAGAAGTCTCATCGTTCTATACTCCTATGCAGAAACCACTAATTCGATTTCTGCAAGTACACCCCATATATCTGACCTTACCGCCAAGTTTGATACAGATTGTGGGGTTTCTTCTTTTTAGCGATTAGTTAATCATTATCAACTGCCCGCATTTAGTCACCTTTCGGCGTGACTGACCAACGAAAAACCTTGATAAACTAGCACTGTGAAACAAAAAATTCAATAAACCTTTCTAATTGTTTTGTTCTCACCAATAATCCATTTGAACTTATCAGAAAAATAAAATAACCAAACAAAAATTAAACAATATCAATATTAGCACTGGAAGGGTGAACGCTCAAGAACGTGATGATTCAGCATCACTCATGCTGTGATCTGTACTGGTTTTTTAGACAAGTAAATTGAGGTAAAAGCCATATCAACGGTTTGACGTTTTCTTACCTAATCGTTAATATTTTTTTCTACAAAAAAAGATCCATCGCCTGTCAGGATCGCCTTCGGGCGGCGAAACAAAACTCCTGTAGCCTGAAAGGGAGAGCAAGATTGCGGTACATCTGCGCACTTTTGGAAGCAGATATCGTCTGATGGACGATGAAAGTTATCCTGTCACTTTTACATTCGACGGGCTTACCACACACACATTGAGCAGGTTTCTGCTACGTTCACTATAACCGTTTTACTTTGTACGACTTTCACCTACGCTTTAAGTCACTCACGATAAACGTTCCGAAAACTTCGCGGCGTCACTTGTGTTTAAGCGAAGCGATTACCAAGTGACGCTGCCAATCCTCAACGCCTAGAGCACGTCCGGTCTGGCTTTACGAACGATTTGAACCGCGTTTTACTCAGTGTCACCACTTTTCATTGGCATTTTTCTGCCTTAATTCACTTAATTCGTTTGTTTTTCACTCACTGCCTTGTAATAGGCCTATGTAGTAAAGAAAGGAAATACCACGTCAAGATAATGAGGCGTTCACCCTGATTGAGATCAGGCGCTGAACGGGGAGTAAACCATCGCCGTGCCTGGCATGCACGTAGCGAACTCCTGCAATAACTCACCACAATGCTATCTCTGCTACACATTACCTGACACACCATGGAATGGTGAACCTAACCGACACGCAGGGAAAATGTTTCGAAATAAGTAAAATGAGTCTGAAAAACAAAGGGGAAATACGGATAGCAAAGCGATCACGAACGAGAATAAATAACAAAGATTTATTTAGCCGTCCGTATTCTTCCCTGAATTTGTGCGCTTTTGAGAGGAATTATAGCCGTTAAACTTAGCGGTTTAGTTATTGAGTAAGCTAAAACAATCAGTTAAAGTATTCCCGCCATTGGCAAATACCAATGGTCAGGGATTTGCAACCCTGTGGACACTTCACTGGTAGTGATATTTCTACCAGTGTGCCTGCGTTCGCCTTTTCTATGGGGATTCAGGCAGGGGAGGTTTCGACCTCGCCGGATGAGTGTCCCGGTATTGCAAACCCTGTCTGGATCGCCACCATCAATATTAATTAATGGAAAAAGGTAGCAGGAATGAATAACAATGTTAGAAATGACTGGCATCAGGCCGACATTATTGCTGCATTACGTAAACGCGGTACAACCTTAGCGGCACTCTCCCGAGAAACGGGACTCAGCTCATCAACACTCGCAAATGCATTCAGCAGGCCTTGGCCTAAAGGTGAATGGATCATCGCAGATTATCTCGGCATCCATCCCTCAAAGATTTGGACTAGTACTACAGTAGTAGCCGGCATTGTGTCATGATAGCTATCTTCTTTCTTCTTCATCCTAAGGGAGGTGCCCTATGGCCTCACCTGTCAATCTCTGGGAACAGGCGCTTCTGCTGGCTCATTCCCGTCTGATCCCACTATTTTGCTCTGCAAGTTCTCAGCAACGTTGTCTGGCGTATCTTCGTGGGTTACTCAGCGATGTTGAACGTAAAAACGGCTGGCAACTGGCTGAATGGCTGGGTGAACGCTCACCGGATGGCATTCAATATTTTCTGGAACGGGCCCATTGGGATGCTGAAGCTGCCCGCGATATCTTACGTGATTATGTCACCACACATTTGGGGGATGAGCAAGGTATCCTCATTATCGATGAAACCGGTTTTATCAAAAAAGGGACGTATTCTGCCGGCGTGCAGCGTCAGTATAGTGGAACGGCGGGACGGATTGAAAATAGTCAGATAGGGGTTTTCCTGTGTTACGCCGGCAACGGTGGTCATGCCTTCATTGACCGGGCTTTATATCTGCCTAAACAGTGGACAGAGGATCGCCTCCGCTGTGACGCCGCCGGCATTCCTGACTCGGTCAGTTTTGCCACGAAACCCCAGCTCGCCCAGAACATGCTGGCGCGGGCATTCAAGGCCAATATCCCCTGTCGCTGGGTCACCGCTGATGCGGTCTATGGACAGGATCGTCGCTTGCGATGCTGGCTGGAATCTCAGCACCAACCGTTTGTCTTAGCGATCCCCAAAAATGAGCGCCTCTGGTGGCAAACACCGCACTACACCCGAGCAGACACCCTTGCAGCCAGTCTGACCACTGATGACTGGGAAAAACAGTCAGCCGGGCTGGGAACAAAAGGCGAACGTTGGTATGACTGGGCCCGGATCCCACTCTGGCGCTTGCAATTGAGTGAAGAGGAACGGCGTTATGGCCATTATCTGCTGATCCGGCGTAGCCGGGATGAGAAGCAAGAACTGGCCTACTATGTTGTCTATGCCCTTAAAGAACAGGCCGATCTCAAGATCGTTGATTCAGGTGGCCGGCCATCGCTGGGAAATCGAAAGCGGTTTTGAGGAAACAAAAGGCGAGGCGGTCTGGATCATTACGAAGTGCGGCAGTGGCACAGTTGGTATCGGCATATTACGCTGTCTTTACTGGCCCATGCGGTCTTGGCAGTTTTGCGGATACAGGAGAAAAAAAACACCGCAGGGACTGATAGCCCTGAGCATATCGGAACTGCGTAACCTGCTGTCAAAACTGATGAAAAAGGCAGGAGAAACGAGAGAACAGATTTTATTTTGGTCAGACTGGCGGCGACATCAGTATCGCGCCCAACAATGCCATTATCGCCGCCGAGAGGAATATCTGATCATGGAACAGTTACGACTGTAGTACTAGCCGTTACTTTGATCAACGTGGTCAACTTGTTGAGCGTAAGGTTCGCAATAAGTCACAGAGATAATCCACCTTCGTTTTTTTAGCCCAGTTTGTGAAAATGATAAATTTTGATATGAAGCCGTGAGATTTAAATGGCAGTCTGATTTAGCCATTTTTAAATTCCAAGGCTTTTTTGGTTTACTTTGACTTTGCATACTATCTAATACTACAGCCGTAATGGCTGTGGAATAAGAGGGGTATCCCGGCGCCGATAATGACATTGTTGTGAGCGGTACTGATGTCGCCGCCAGTCTGACCAAAATAAAATCTGTTCTCTCGTTTCTCCTGCCTTTTTCATCAGTTTTGACAGCAGGTTACGCAGTTCCGATATGCTCAGGGCTATCAGTCCCTGCGGTGTTTTTTTTCTCCTGTATCCGCAAAACTGCCA
>NZ_CAWNQH010000091.1:0-16458 GCF_963876495.1 Xenorhabdus sp. KJ12.1 | reverse complement strand
GATAAGCACCGCCATCTGTCGCGACTTCAATCACATAATCAATGCGGTAACCGACCGTATCCCCGTTTTCTTTCTGCGTCTGCAACTGGGGCCATGACAGCCGGATGCGCACAGCCGATAGCTGGGGATTGGTGACCGATCGGACCCATGACTCGGATAATTCGGTCCCCACCGTCAGCTCATTTTCAACCGCAGGTACCCCTTTGATATAGTCCTGATACGGGGTGCCGTGGCGAAATTCCCACTTCACCCCCTCAAAGTTAGACTTACCGTCCGGCCCGATAATGGGCGTGTTATCCAGAAAGATATTGGTGCCATCCAGTCCCCCGGCGAATTCCCCTTCCCCCAGTGCCAGTAAGATTTTGGCATACGAGGTCGACTGTAATGAATCCGGCGATTCAACCGGGGTACGGGGGCTGTCACTGCCGCCTTTGCTGCCCTGAATTCGATGCTGTTCCATATTTCACCCACAAAAAAAGCCGCTTTCGCGACCTGACTGAACACTGTGAAGATTTATTGCTGATCTTCGGCGTAAATCCCCGCAGAGATAATGGCACCCCCGATGCGGCGCTTGCCGTACCCTATCGGCACCGGGTTACCCTGCGCGATGGAGTTGACTGGGCCACCAAAGGCATACGAGGGTTTATTGTCGGGATCTTCCCGTCGCGCCAGTCCGCCCGGCATCGGGGAGAGCATCTGCACCACGCCGCCCAGCATCATACCCACACCGGACATCACCATCGGTGCACCAAACGGCGTTGCCCACAGGAATGCTCCCGCAACGACCATGACTGCCCCGAGGATGGTTTGCAGCACTCCGGCTTTTTTACTGCCAATAATCACCGGGACAATCCGAATATCGCCTTCACCGGAAAAAGCCAGTTCATCCTGGCTAATATTGCGCTTGCCGATAAACACCGCAAAGGTGAATCCGCGCTCTCTGGCGGTTAACAGGTATTTTTCAAAACCGTCAATCAGGACAGACAATGCCCGGATCGCTTCCTGCGGTGAAGAGACGGCCAGTTGATATTCCCGCCCAAACTGCGTCCCGAGTGGGCCGTATAAGCGTATTGTGCGTATCGTTTCCATCATTCCCCCTGATATCTGACTCTTTTCACTGTGCGTTCCTGCCAGTAGCCACTGTAAGACACGCGGTTGCTGAGTTGCCCGTACATATGGTGTAACATCAGCCCATCACCGAGATACACCCCGGCATGATTGGGTTCACGGGCCTGCACCTGCATAATTATCACATCACCGGTCTGGAGTTCATCGTTGCACTCAACAAACCCCGCCGAGGCGTAGTGCTGCATATAGAGGTTTTCGCCCCGGTTCCACCAGCCATCCGTACGGACAAAATCGGGCAGTTCAATGTTGCGCTCCAGTCGATACCAGTCACGCACAATGGCGTAACAGTCCCAAATACCGTGGACAAACGGACGTTCCAGCAAAGGCTTGATACCCTCTGTGGGCATCAGCGTACGGATATCCCCTTCCGGCCATGAGACAATCACCCACGGGAGTTGTGACAGATCACACTGGGCAATATCTAACTGACTGGGCTGGGTGGTCGCGTCCGGGTGACTGTGCACAATCGCCACTATGGTTCCGGCATCTTCGGCAATTGCGTAATCTTCCGGGTGAAGGCTGAACTGTTCTGTTGGGACTGAGGCAGTATTGCGGCAGGGAAGATACTGTTGTTTGCGGCTGTTCTGAATGACCAGTCCACAGCATTCATTCGGGTAGTCGGCCTGCGCGTGATCTAGGATGGCTTGGATAATATGAGGACGCATAAAGGCTTCCTTAGGCAATAAAAAACCCGCCGAAGCGGGGTATTGAATTAAAACAACAAATAAATCACATATCTAAATTTTCCAAATAATACTTATCACTCTTAGGTTCGTAACGTACAATCACATTGAATTTCGTTCTTATCATTGCGCCAAAACTATTTTGAGCATCAACATGCCCAATAAAATTAAATTTACATTCTTCGGGCTTATATGATTTAACATCGTAGTAACTGGCAAACTTAGCAGTCGACGGGGCTTTTAAATGAGATGATATAAGTTTTTCAGCATAGATATACGCAGTCTTATCATCTGTGCAATAATCTGTTGCAGGCGCTGGCGTCCGGCTAGAGCAGGAGACAAAAACGACAATAATAGCGATAAAACCAATACCCGCCATAAGCCACTCAAAGCCTCCATATCCTAATACCTTAGAATCACTTTTCTTAGTATTAGCTACGCTAGGACTGGTGATAGGTTCTTTTTTTTCTTGTCTCGTTGCTTTCTTTGTTAGCGGAGTAATTATTTTATATCGGGAGGCTCCATTATTATGCTCCCATGTAACTATTTGCATCTCCTCCATCTGTTGCAATAGCAGGGCTGCTCTATTGTAGCCTATACCAAAATACTCTTTTACATCATTAATGGATGCATATTCATTGGTTATTAAATATTCAACAGCATCATCAAATAAAGGATCAATGGTTTTATCATCAAGTCCCATTAATGCGCCCTCATAATGTCAATACATCAACAAATATTAACCTTTAGTTCTTTTAATATCCAGAAGCACTATTATCTCCTCAGCAAAGCCGAGCCGGGAAAGCCGCCAAACGGCAATTGGGCATTTTCACCGAACCGCAGCTTGCAATCATTCATCAGCCCGCCGCATACGTCCCTTGAAGGATCGTCCGTTGGATTGCCCTCTTCATCAAAATAGCGCGTTCCGGTGTAATTACAGGGGGATTTGCGATACAAGCCGCGCATACACCATGTACACAGGCTGTGGATTTGGCGTGTGGGGATCTGGATCCCCTGCAAATCTGCCGGAGAAGACAGAGCAAAATGGACTTCGGTATTATCTTCATGAGTTTTACTGTCAATGTAGAAGACGTCTATTTTTTCCTGTGTCGGGTCAGCCTCGGGATTGCCCTCCGGGAAGTTACGCGCATCCAGATAATGGGTGAAGGTCATATGAAGGGTAATACACGCCTGCACCATATTATGGTAAGCCAGACACAGGGCGCTGATCGTGCCATCCAGATTGGCGACACTGAGTGTCGGCGAGACCGCCCGACCATCACCGTTAACCTCCAGCCCTTCGATTTTGACGGGCCACGGCTTATATTCTACGCCCTGCCACCAGATAGATTTAGCAGGTAAATTGTCTGAACTGTCCAGCTCCGCCTCTGTGTACGCTATCGGGTGGTTATGAAAGTACAGTTCAGGCCCACCAAAAGCGGAACCATCAAGGGCAAACAATAAGACTTTGCTCCCCGGCTCAAGTTGCTGGAGTGTCGTGTTTATGGTCATAGTGGTGTTCTCTACGGATGGTAAGTGCGGGTGAAGATCACGGACAGTGTGAAGTAAGCCCCATGCGCCTGTATATTGAATTTCCCCGCCTGATACAACCCTAACTCAGATAATGGGTTACGCCACTTAAAGGCGCGCCAACCCTGATGTTCACGTAAGAAAGCCATAATCGGCTGGATATCCGACAAGGGACCCACAAACGACAGCGGCCAGCTTTCCCGCTGTGAGTTTATCCCGTCACCGGTGGTTTGTTTGTACCCGTCGCCGAACTGAACAGATCGCACCACCGGTTCAAATTCCCCCGCCGCCCCGATCCGAGCGGGAAAATCAAACATCTTTATCATCGCCGTCCTCCTTTAATCGCCACACTGAGTTCACCGCCCTGACCGAGACTCTTATGCAGCAGCGTCTTAAATCGCTGGTCGATAAACTTCGCAATATCCTGCCCGGCGGATTCAAAGCCGCTGGTTGTCTTCACTTCCTGATTGCCATCAGAATTGATAACAATATTGACATGATTAGTGGTCTGGTTGCTGGTGCCGCCGCTGGCCTCTACGCCCAACCGACCATCGGAACCACGCTTTAACGGTAGGATCGCTTCGGGACCCGCTTCCCCCATCACGCCACCGCCTTTCGCAAACGCAAACAAGGTCGGACTGCTGACAATCTGCCCGCTGTACTGACTTAAATTGGTCGACTGGTAAACCCCGCCTTTTGCATTCGGGATGGGACTTTTCCAGATATCAGGGGTGATTGTCGTACCGGAACCAATCGAACCCATATTGCCCCCAGCGGAGGCTAAGGCATTGGTCCCCATATTCGCCATGCCACCGCCACCGAAAAAACCTGAGACCGCTTTGGTGATCAGTGCCTGCATCGCAATACGCACCAAGTCCTGAATAATCGATTGGGCTAGTGAGGCGGACAGCTCCCGCATGGATTCAGAGAATGACTTACTGCCGGTTAACATGCCGGTCAGGGCGTTACTTGTCCGTTGCTCAACCACATCTAACAGGTTGATCTGCATCCGCTGAAAATCCCCCTGCGCACCGTACAGCTCTTTAGCGGCGGCAAGCTGGGCATCCCTCGAACGCGTGCCTGCGGCTGTGGTTAATTGCTCATAACGCTCTTTACTGATGCGGTTATTACGATAATACGCTTCATAAAGGGCCGTTTGTTCTGTGAGCTGGTTTTTCAATTGGGTAACGGGATCAACCTCACCCGCCATATCAAGCCGGGGCGCAGCAAGTTGTCTGGCCTGTTCTGCCAGCTGATCCTTCACTGAGGTTTGTTGGAGGGTTTTTCTGGCTAAAAAATATTCCTGTTCAGTCAACAACCGTTCAGCATACAGAGCTTTCAGCTCTTTGCTCGCGTCCCGCTCTTGCCGGATAAGGGCTTTTGCCGGGGCGTAGCGCTCTGCCAGTTCCTGCCGCTGTTTCTGGTGATTTACCGCATTGAGCGCTTTCAGGCGTTCAATTTCGCTCTGAGACACTAAACCGGATTTGGCGACCTCATCCAATTTTCTTTGTGTCTCCTTCTCGCTAAGTAGGATGCGGCCTAAACTCGTCGTGTGCGCCCGTTCAATATCAAAACGTAACTGCTGATACTGATTCAGGATTTGGGTGCTGCCCTTTTTCTTTTTGCTCCCTTTATCCCCGCCGTCATCACTGCCTGTCCACGAATTGTTATTACTCTCTTCGGACTGAGATTTAGATGAAATGGGTTTTTCGCCCGCCTCAAGTGCTTTTAAGGCAGCCTGGGATTCCTCAAGTTGTTTCTTATGAAATTCCGTTTTTTTGCGCGCTTTTTCGTATTCCGCCTCTGCGTGTACAACACCTTCTTGTGCTTTCTTTTTATCTGCCCATAAGCCGCCCAACCCAACGCCAGAGACAAGGTTTTTCTTCCCTTGCAAATCAAGCCATATCTTGTCGGTTTCTTCCTTTTGTTTATCCAGTGCATCCCTGTAGTTCAGAATTTTAGAAGACAATTCAACCTTTGAGAGCTGCATCAGGGCATTTTTTGTTTCGAGTACCGCGTCCGTTAGATTGGTGGCGCTTTCTCTGGCTTCCTGCGCTCTTTGGTGAAAATAATAGATAGCTGAACCTGCGAGCATTGCCACGCCGAATGGGCCACCTAATAACGAAAAAGCACCACGCGCCAAGCCTGCTGATACAGCAAGGGAGCGGTATGAGAGAGACAATCGGCGGTTGGCGGCCTCCAGTAGTCGGGTGGCCCGTTCTTTTTGTCGGAATGCTTCCGTTTCCTTCCGGTACAGGGCGTTAGCTTCTTTGGAGTAGTTAACGAGCAGACCATGCTGGGCATTCACTACTCGCATTCTTTCAATATGTTCACCCTGACGCTGAGTCAGTTGAATGGTTGCGTTCGCCTGCTCAATAGTGCGCCGGGCGGTTTCAGCCTTCTGCTTGGTGGTATCCCGCATGGCTTTTTCGGTCGCTCGCCATGCACTGACGTTCTCACGTAATCCAGCAGTCAGTTTGGTCGCCATCACAGGAATAAGGGTATGTAATGCAACCATAGCAACAGTATTGAAGTTCTCAGACAGACTGTTCACGACGCCGGTCACATTCTGCACCCCGGAGCGCAACGGCCCGTCAGCACTGCTGCCGACTTTAATCGCCAGTCCTTCAAAGGCTCTCCCTAAGACATCCAGATCGGCGCTCAGGTTATTGGCCCGCTCTCCGGCCTGATCATAGGCCACCTGTGTCCCGGTCAGCGACTGCTTGAGTTCATCCAGCTCACGCCGTCCGGTGACTAACTGTGAAGCGGCACTGAGGTTAGCCCGCCCGAACAATTTCGCCGCCTGCGCCGTCGATAGCTGTTTGTTTTTCAGGTACTCCAGCGCGGCACTCAGCCCCACGACCGAGGGTTTCAGGTTCTTATCGGTGGATTTCTCCAGCGCCAGCACCACGTTACGGATAGCCACCCCCGCTTCCGCGCCTTTGATACCCCCTTTGGCTAACACCTGAATCGCGGCATTCAGCTCTTCAAACGACATCCCGGCTTGTGAGGCCATCGTACCGCCGTTCTTGATGGCTAAGGCGGTTTCATTGATTTCGGATGCGCCGTATTTGGCACCGGCCGCCAGTACGTTGATATAGCGATCAGCCTGCGCCGCTGACGCACCGAACTGATTCAGGGACAGTGCTAAGGCTTTGGTCGCTTCCGGTAACTCAATGCCGGAGGCTTGCGCTAGCGTGATGGCTTTCTCTGTCGCCTGCGTCAGTGCCTGGGTATTTTTCAGTAGTTCCGGTTTTGCCGAAGCCATCAGTTTCAGGGCCTGCGCAACACCGGTGGCCCCGAATTCTGTTGTTCTTCCCAGTCGCTGAGCGTCTTCGTCCAGTTTCTTGAGCTGTGCCCCGGTCGCGCCGGTAATGGCAGACAGATCAGACAAGGCCTGTCCGTACTTGCGCGTGTGGGAAATAATGGTACCCAGTGAGAACCCGGTGCCCGCCAGTAACGCCAGCTGCCCGGACACGGATTTGATCTGGTTCGCTAACGAACTGTAGGTCTTGGTGACCTTTTTCCCGTCACTGGCGGCTTTATCAGCAAAGCGCTCTGATTCCCGCCCGGCATACCGGTACGCATCGGCAATTTGGGATTTAAATGAGGTGGCATTCACCAGTAAGCCGACCGTCAGGTTAGATAAATTCGCCATACGTTAACCTAATAATCTCATGACATCCTCGCACTGCGCCTGCACCGTATCAGAAGCGGCAACGGGCACAGGCGGCGGCGTGTCGGAATGTTTGCGGTTTTTCAGCCGGTAGTAAGCCTGCCACTCATTGAGCGTCGAGGCCGGTAACGACAGGATGCGATAGGGGTCTATTTCGCCGAGCTGTTCTGCAAGGGTGAAGGCAAAGTGCAGCGTCGGCGAATGGATTAGTTTTTTTCGGCCTCCTCCAGTGTGCCGATAGCATGACGTTTCACAATCTGAATGGCTTCAATGATCGTGGCGTTATCATGCACCGCCATCAGTTCCTCAGCACGGGGTAGCTCACTGGCGGCAATGGCTTGTCCTTTATCGTCAACCAGACAATCGAGCAACATCTGAATATTGAGGCGGGAAGCCTCGCGCCCGTCTCCGGCCTGACTCAGTTTTTCCGCCTGTTCTTCCAGCGTCAGTAACTCAGCCGACGTCATCCGGCGCAGATTCACTTGGGTACCAAAGAGTTCGACCGCTTTGATATGCGGGCGCGGGGTCAGTAATGCGGCTTTCAGGGCTTTCATGGTGTCACTCCTGTTTTGGTGGTACCCCAGACGAGGTTATTCTGTTTGCCTTTCACGGTGATTTGAATGACTTCACTGGCCGGGGCGTTAATGTCGTTCATCTCCCAGCCGGACAGGGCTAACACCATCGTCGCGGTGCGTTTGTTCGGCAGGGCAAGATAAAGCTGCACGGTCTCATGATTCTCGGCCGCATTCAGAAAAGCGGCAAAATCCGCATCTTCGGGATTATCAATAAAGCCCAGTGATTTCTCCGGCCCTTCCGGCATATCGGAAATAAACTGCTTATTGGTATCCATCAGGGTGGTGCAGTCAATAAAGCTGCCGGTTAACCCGGTGGCGCCCAGTGCCTTACAGTTTTCCAGCGGCTTCATCTGAGCGACGCTGTCACCGGGTTTGCCGAACTTCACTATTGTGCCTTTAGGCAGCACGGCATACTCAGGTGAGGATTTTCTCTCTGCCATGATTCACTCCAATCAGGGTTATTTGCTGTAACCGGATAAGGCGGCGCGGATTTCCTGCGCCAGCACCTTCATCACGGCGGTTTTGTTGTAATCTAACGCCGGGCGAACAAAAGGATTGGGAACCTGTTTAATCGTGCCCATTTCCTGCGCTAAGGCTTTCATCCGGTGTGCTTTGGTCGGGCCAACGGTGATCATCACCCCGCCCGGGTATTTCGTTGATTTCGCGGAACGGATGGTAATATTGTCCCGCAGGTGCGGCCCTTTGCTCTTCGGGTCATACCCGGCGTGAGCCTGCATATCTTCCTGTACAATTTCCATCGCGGCTTTCCCCGCCTGACGCAGAATCTTTGTCTGGAGGGCAACGTCTAATTCCTGCAATTTGCGCCCTAATTCCGCCAGACCGGATACGTGAGTCTTAATCATCGGTCAGCCTCCGTATAAGCAATGATAAAGTCACGGGTAATACGGTAGCGCTTGCGGTTGTTGGTTTCTTCCGCCATCTCCTGCAACAGCGCCCCGCGGGTGACTGACTGCACCGGGGTGCGACCGATAGCGCCGTGCCGTATCGCTTCCCATGCCGTACGTAGCGTGGCTTCCAATTGCAGCGCCTGCGTGTAATTTTGGGTGATGATGCTGATTTGAAAACGCCCCTCAATCAATTGCGCTGGCGCTAACCCGGTATCAAAGGCCGGATCGCTGATGCGCTGGTAGGTCACCCCCTCTGAAACCGAGGACGGCAAAAGTAGCGGATAAGCCGGTAATTGAGTGAGGCGTTCTAAATCGGCGTGAATATCAAGCTCGATCATGGCGAACCTCGGCTTCGGTGCTGATAATCGTGCGGTCAGGCCGGTTGTTATCGACCGCACGTACGGTAAACCGCCGTCCCTGATGTTCAATCAGCCAGTCGATATCAATATCCTTGCGCGGTCTGACGGTGAATTCCTGTATTTCAATCACCTGTTGCTGGTCAGCGGTGCGGGTTTTGCGGTTCGATAACGCTTTAGCTTTCGCCCAGACCGTAGCCACATAATGGGGGATCAGGGTTTCGGCCCCCAGTGCATCCCGCTCAATGACCGGGCGGAACAGCTTGATACGGTGAGTGATTTCATTCGCTAACATGCCCGCTCCTAGACCGGTCTTATCCGGTAATCATCCAATAATTCCCGAAAACCGGTCGGCAGGCGTTTCGGGTCACGGGTTTCATACCAGAATCCCACGGCCAGCATTAAGGCCAGTTTAATGACGGGGGTCAGCAAGATACCGTCAGGATCGGTCTCCGGTATCTGCGTTTCATACAGATTGCGATTCAGATAATTGGTGGCTTTTTCTCTGGCTGCCGCCAAATAAGTCAGCAACAGACTGTCTTCTTCGTCAGAGTCAATCCGGCACTGTAACCGCAGCTCTTCGAGAGTCGGTAATGACATGCTGTCTCCTGATAACCGGGCGGCACTCAGGCCGCCACAGTCTGGGTTAGGCTTTACCGCCCCCTTCCGGGGCTTTCAGCAGTTTCACCGCATTGCTGTCCACCAACAGAGAGCCGACCCGTTTCGTGGTGTAGAAATGGATAAAGGGCTTATGGGTGTACGGATCACGCAACATCCGTACCCCGAGGCGGTCCAGAATGGTGTAGCACCGTTTGAAGTTACCGAACGCCACCGGGACAACACCGGCACCCAAATCAGCAAACTGCTCATTCTCAGCGATACCGTAGCCTAACAGCGCGGAAGGTTGCCCCAATTGCAGGCCCGGCTGCCACAGGTAATTGCCCTGATGGTCTTTCAGGGTGCGCACCTGAAACAGCATCTTATTGTTCATCATGAACTTCGCCCCGGTGCGGTACGGTTTACGCAGGGTGTAGATCAGCTGCATGATTTCGTCAGCGGTGACCTCAGTCGGCTTTTTCAGCAACAGATGCTGCAACGTGCCCCATTTTCGATCTTTGTCGTCCTGCGCATCACTGCCGTAGGTCAGTAAACCTTTCGGCTTGTTTTTGCCATCCCCGTTCGTAAACGCGCTTTCTTCCTGCTCAGCGAACTCCTGTGTCAGCTCAGCCGTGATAAAGCTCTCCACATCAAAGAAGCTATCATCCAGCATGGTCTGCGTCGCTGCCGGGTTACCGTAGATTTCTCCCCAGGTCGGCTCGATTTGCGCCAGTTTCGCCGTTTTAGTTTCCGGGCGATCATCCGTTTCACCGACCCAGCCACTGTTCGTGCCGCCCTGATTCACCAGTCGCTTGAAATTCGGCGTCCCTACGGAAACCACGCTACATTCCGCCCGCATCACCACCTCATCTTTCAGGGCGTTGATGATATTGCGGTCCAGCTCTTCCGGCACCGCGTAGCCGCCATCGGGATCCACGGTGGTCTGCATCGCTTTTTGCTCCAGCTCCGCTAATCCATCCTCCCGGCCCTTGCGGATAAACTGACCAAAGGCGGTTTTGTGTTCGCTCACCGCCTGACTGTTGGGGCCGCCTGCCGGGCGTTTTAATCCCGCCAGTTCTTCTTCAAGGGCCGATTTCAGGCTGTCCAGCTCGGACAATTTGCCATTCAGGGTCTCTACCTGCCCGGCTAATTTGCCTTTTTCCGCTTCCATCGCATCAATGCGCTTATCGTTCTTTTCCTTGAACTCATCAAAACGCTGCTGAATTTCCTGCGCGACCTGTTGTACGTCTTTAGCTTCAATAGCCATAAATAACTCCGGTTAGTTAAAATTAAGTGATTGCAGTGCATTCAGTGCCGACACCGCTTCTGCGTCACGCGAAGCCAGTGCGCCGTAACCCTCAGCCATGAATGCCTTGGCCTGAGAGCGGGAGAGTCCAACGTCGCGCAGGACCCGTTCAATGCTTTTCGGGGTGGGAATATCGCCCCGGGCTAACGCGGATTTCACGTCACTGACCCGGGCTTCGTCATTGGCCGGAAAAGTCACCAGACTGACTTCCCACAAATCCAAATCCTTCAGTAAAAAGGCCTCCTTGCTTCGGTCGTATTCCCAGTCTTTCAGGACATAACCGATAGACAGCCCGGACAGCGAACCGGCTTTCATATGAGCATGGGCCCGTTTTGCCAGCGGATCATCCTCAATCAGCAATCGCCCTTTGAGATACAGTCCGGTCTCGTCTTCTTTCATGTCGGTATAAATCCCGATGGGTTCATCCATCCGGTGCTGCCAGAGCAAGGCAGGCAGGCTGCCTTTATCCCCCCAGTGCTTCAGGGTATTGGTAAAGGCGCCCGGCAAAACAATGTCGTCATAGCTGTCTTTGACCCCGAACACCGAGCCGTAACCTTCGAACTCACCGGACTCGCTGACAGACTTAATTTTCAATGGCACATCAAGCCGTTGTTTTGTCATCATCGGCATGGGTTTCTTCCTCTTTTTTCGGGGGTGGTTCAGGTTGTGTGGTCATGTTCATCGGTGTCAGATAAATATCGCCGTCTTCACGCGGGTTAAGTTCTTCCAGCTCCCGGCATTCGTTCGGCGAATAGATCCCCCAGTTAATGCCGGTCGCGTAAGCTTCGAAACGGGATTTCATGTCCCCGCGCAGCAAGGCCCCGGTGTTGAATTTGGCGTAAAACGTCCCCTGCTGGCTGCTTTTTACCAGTCCGGCATTAATCCGCTGTTCAATCCGGGTGAGGTACGGCACTAACGAGTAATTGATAAACCCAATCCCCAGATTCTCAATGTTGTTAAAGGTGGCGCGATCGGTGTTTTGCACCATGTGCAGCGGCACCCGAAAAATGCGGCAAATTTCCTCCAACTGAAACTTGCGGGTTTCCAGAAACTGCGCATCTTCTGCCGATAAACTGATCTGATGCCATTTCAGCCCCATTTCTAAAATCATCGGCTTATGGGCGTTATCCAACCCCTGATGGCGGGCTTCAAAATCGGTTTTCAGCCGGTGATAGGCCTCGTCTTTCAGAACCTGATCCGTTTGCAGTACCCCACTGGCGACAGCGCCATTACCGAACAGGCGTGAGCCGTGCTCTTCGGTGGCTAACCCTAACCCGATAGCCTGACGGGCATACGCAATGGGACTGAGTCCGGTCAGACCATCCAGCGTAAAAATGCGGACGTGCCAGAGTTCATCCTGTGTCAGCGTCCGGCTTTCCCCGTTCGGGAAGGTCACCTGATATTCCGGTAGCCAGTCATTATTCAGTTTTGGCACAACACTACCCGGGTCGAGGGGTAGCAACTCCACGACATCACCCAGCACCTTCACCTTATAAGCATAAAAGTTACCCCGCAGGCACAGACAGGCAATCAGTAACTCCCAGAACTCCTGCGGCGTCATGTAGTGATTGGGCTTGACCGACAGTAACTTATGCAGTCGTTCGTGGGTGGCCCGTTGATTACCGCGATCCAGTTGCTTATACAGTGAGCAAGGCAGCATGCCTACCGATTCCGCCAGTACCCGCACACAACTGAACACCGCCGTCAGTTGCATCGCTAACGACGGATTGACCCGCCGTCCGGTGTAGGTGTCATAGGACAGGCCGATCAGTTCACTTAACTCGCGGGAAGTCATGGGGTCGGCGGATTTTCGAAACAGTCCGGGAAAGAACATCAGGCCTCCCCGTCAGGTTGATGGCTCAGCATCCGTGAGACCAGATAGGACCAACCGAGGCACAGGCTGCCAGAGACAATAAATCCGGCAGCAGGCAGCAGCAGCCACGCGCCGTAAGACAATAAAACACCGCCTGCCAGTCCGACCAGCGGGGCGGTTATCAGGAGTAATTTCATTAAGGCACCTCAGAGAGCGCGTAAGCCCCGGTTAATCAGAATGTCAGACAAACTCTCCTGTTGCTCACCGCCATTGACCAGTAAGCGGCTCAGGCCGGTAAATAAAGCAACAGGGCCGTCTATCTTGGCTTCCGGCGTGGATTTATTCGGGAAAATATTGTCGTTTTTATCCGGTTTCACGGTAACGTTTGACATCATCCAGTTCATCACCGGGTGGGCGTTATGGTGGAATTTCCCGCTGTAAACCAGCGCTTCCAGTGTTTTCATCGCTTCCGACAGATTGCGCACGGTCTGAGCGACTTCCACTAAGGGGATGCCTTCTTCCGCTAAGGCGAGACTGAACTGCACGGCGCTCCACGGGTCAAAGCCGAGTTCTTTCAGGTTTTCCCCGCTAATCCAGTGCAATAGCTCATCTTTTATCTGCGCATGATCCACCACTTCGCCATCGGTCAGGGTCAGGATGCCCAGCTCGCCCCATTTACGGTACAATTCGGCCATCTGACGGGAGCAGCGTTCAATACGGCCCTCCGGTAACCAGAACCGAAAGTCAGCGTGCACATGCCCGTTACTGCCCTGCCACACTTTGACGGCGGCACAGATATCAATTTTGTTCGCCAAATCCACCCCGACCCACATCGGGTAAGTTTTCAGCTCATGCGCCGGGGCAAGGGGTTCACAGTCATCCCACTTGAGCATATCCATCCATGCCGATTCCGCGGTCACCCACAGATTCATATGCTTGGTAAAAAAGTTATGTCGGGCGGAAACCTGCTCTTTGGCCTTTTTCGCCAGTCGTCGTAAGTCGTCCCAGCGTTTACAAATCCCGAGGCCGGGGTTCGCTTTCTGCCAGACAGTTTCATCAAACGGATCATCGTCTTTGTCCAGCGTATAAATCAGGGCAAAAAAGGTGTCATCCGGGGCCTGTCCACGCAAGATCTTGATGGCATAGTCACGCAGTTCGTAACAGATGCCTTCTTTGTTAAAGCCCGCCGTGGTGATCCCAAACAGCAGCGACTGCAAGCGGGCGCCGGTGGCGGTTTCCAGTACATCCCACACATCACGGGTGCGGTGCGCATGCAGTTCATCGACAATGCCGCAATGAATATTGAGACCATCAAGGTTATTGGCATCACTGGACAGCGGCTCAAACTTGGACGAGGACTGCTCCTGATAAATCGCCAGCTTATTGAACTCAAACAACCGGCCTAGCGTCGGTCTGGCCTGCTTGATCATGCTTTTCGCATCCTCAAACACGATACGGGCCTGATCGCGGGTCGTGGCCGCCGAATAGACCTCCGCGCCGCCCTCACTGTCGGCCCCGGTCATGTACAGACCGATACCGGACGACAGCGTAGACTTGGCATTTTTGCGCGCCACTTCGTTATACGCGGTACGGAAACGGCGCACCATCACCGGTCGTCCACTGCCATCATTGCGCAGCACCACTTCTCCGGTGGCTTCATTCACCAATGGACAGACAAAGCCGAACAGGTTAATCAGGATAAAGATATGCCAGTCCATCAGCTCAATGGGCTTGCCGGTCAGTGCCCCTTTGACATGCGGGACAAATTTGTAAAAATTCAGGATATGCTGGGCACGGGGTTCACTGAATGTAATTCCCCGGGCTTCGCCGGTTTTCAGGTCAGTCAGGAAGCGCTGGCAGGCCAGTCTCACCAATTCCCCGGCAACAATCTCCCCCGCCACGACCCGTTCGGCGTAGCGAATGCCGTCAGCCACTTTTGCCATGTTTAATCCCTCATCTGTAAAAATTCAGTCAGCGGATCGGCCTTGTCTTCCCCGACCATATTGACTTTCGTCCGGCTGGAGGGCGACATCCCGAACGCGCTGAGCATGGCGTGAATCCGTTTCCACGCATCGGCTTTCATGCCGGCGGCCGGATGCGCTTTGATTAACCCCTGATCGGTGCGGTAGGTGTAACCTTCGCTTTCCAGTGTGTCGCAGTGGGTGCGGTATTCGACATAGGCTTCAATCAGCAACTCAAGGGCTTTCGCATCCAGACTGGTCAGTACACCGACTTTATCCAGTTCCCCGGCGATCCGTTCATGCCAGTAGCGGCCCATTTTGCCGAAATGCTTCGGGATCGGGGGCACCCCTTTTTCCGGCTTCGGTTCGTTGGCGTTTATCGGGCGTTTTGATGGGTTACCCCTCACCAAACGCAGGTGAGTCGGGGTTGGCGGTCGTCCTGCCATGTGATTTCTCCTGTCAAACGGTGCAGTTGGGGCACCCCAAAAAAAGGTTTGTATTTCGCGGCGATCTGAAAAGAGGTTAGGCGGCGGTCCTCAAGGCACGAGAGGGGTAGCGATTTACCCTCCCCCGGCCCATAAGTACCGCCTAGTCCGATGGTTAACTATACTTCGAACATGAGACGCTGATATTCCAAACTCACGCGCCACCGAAAGTTTAGATTTACCATTCAGTACTCGTTGCTCTATCTTTAAAACATCATCATCTGATAGCTTTGTAGCAACTGCCTTTTCGCCATAGCTCAAACAAACCGCTGTGCCATGTCTTATACTATCGAGTACGTTTTCTTTATGGGTTCCCCACCTTAAATTCTCCAGACGATTATCAAGCGGATTCCCATTTAGATGACGTGTAAGATCGCATTCTTTCGGCTTATCTCCCTTGTGTGCCAATAGAACAAGTTGATGAACGGGTTTTGTTACCACAGTCTTACGTCCAGTTCCGCTCCTAACGTTAACCCGTTTATAACCATGACGTATTCTCGTCTTAAGCCTCTTTAGTTGATTGGTTCTAAGCGAGAATATTTCACCTTCTTTAGATGCAAAATAACCGGGGAATCCCTTAATTTCTTTTATTAAGACGTGCAGATCCCCTGAATCTAATGTTGACTCAGTCATTGTTCACCTATGAAATTGTTATTTATTGAAACGCTCTAGAGATGTCTTACGGCTATGGCAGGCCCAGCACAATAACTCCAAATTTGACAACGCATCCGTCCCGCCCTGTGCCTTGGGTGTAATGTGGTCTACCGTTGTGCCTGTCGTCGCTCTCCCTTGTCGTAAGCAGGACTGACACAAGTGCTTATCCCGTTGTTTGATAGTGGCTCTGAGTTTGTCCCATTGACTGCCATAACCGCGAGCATGTCGGCTCTTGCCTTGTTGGTGAGCCTGCCAGCCGGTATGCAGATGGTCAGGACAGTAGCCGCTGCGATCTGTTGTTGTCTTGGGGCAACCCTGCTTGCGACAGGCTCGGGGGATGCGGGGTGGCATGCCTTACTCTCCTGAGGTTAGACCTGTGAGCTTGATAGGTTCTTCACCTGCAGTCTGACTCCAGTCGTTAAACTCACTGATCGCCCGTCTGAGGTCAATATCCGCAGCAGTAATGTCTGCCAGTAGTGCATTCATTTTTTCTGTATCAAGTACCGGAAATCCCTTCTGTGGGTAATACCCCTCTGTCAGCTGGAAAGCTTCCTTTGCTAATTTTTTCAGGCGCTGATTCCTGTATGCATTGAGTGCATCTATCTTCTCTTTTAAGACTTGGCAGCGACCAATCGCTTCATAGTTCGGTTCTGTCATCGTGGCCTCTCGTCGTATTAACCTAATATCCGATAATCGGACTTTGCTTTTCTGTATGGCAATCGTGACTCGTGAATCAGGATGGCAATACAGGCCGTCTCTCCGGCTGTCACATCACTTTGTCTGCCT